>DASWAB010000234.1:0-7295 GCA_036391375.1 Nitrospirota bacterium | reverse complement strand
GGCGCGTATCGCATCCTGGCCGGCAACGGCTATCAGCCCAAGTCGCTCACCGGCAGCTATAAATTTACGGCCGATCCGCCGGTGGCAGTGGTTGCCTCTGTCTACAACAGGTCGGAGATAAATTCAGAGACCAAGCAGTCCTATGGCTCGGGCATGTCCGAATGGTGTGCAAACTGCCATGACAAGTTCCTTGAAAACGCGTATGTCTCCGGCGCACCAGGCCACAGGCACCCGGCTGGCAACAGCGCGAAGCTGACCGGCGGCTGGAGCGCGGAACTCGGCGCTGCCATGCCCATCTATCAGAACTACAACCAGTATGTGACCTCGGGCATCATGAACGCCACCGCCACGGCCAACTACACGACCCTGGTGCCGTTCGAGACGGGCGACACGACCTTCAGCGCGGCGTCCACCAACGCCAACCTGGGAGCGGGCCTTGCGGCAACCGCGACCTCCAACGTGATGTGCCTTTCCTGCCACCGGGCGCACGCGTCAGGGTTCCCGAGCATGACGCGGTGGAACAACGAAGCGGAAATGATGACGCTGATCGCTTCCAACGGCACGATCACGTATCAGTCCAACCCGGTCAAGTCGTCAGGACTCTCTCCGAGCCAGACCCAGAGGGCGTTGTATGAGAGACCCGCTTCGGTATTCGGCGCGTATGCGAGAGTGCTCTGCAATAAGTGTCATGCGAAAGACTAATATCGCGTTTTCCTGATTTTCTGTGCTCCGGGGCTGGCGGAAGCCAGCCCCTTTTCTTTATAATCCAGTTGCAGGTTGTGCCGCTTTATGACATAATACATATTATCATCATCTCAACAACAAAGCCGCCGATGATGCGTTCGATTCCGACGATTGCGACAACGAATAAGACCCGTACGACGATGCAGATTATATATGAAAGGATTCATAATCCTGGCAAAAGGCCTGCTGATTGCACTATGCCTCCTCGGCGCCGCCCGTGAAGCGGCGGCCTTTCACGATGGAGGCGCAGGCGCGTGCGAGGGCTGCCACACCATGCACAACTCGTCGGACGGGGTTCCTCTCGGCGCCATGAATGCTTACCTTCTGAAAGCGCAGGACCCCAGCTCGACCTGCCTGCACTGCCACCAGCAGGCAGGCGACGTGGGCCCGACTGCATATCACATCAGCACGCCTGAGAGCGAAATGCCCGCAGGCGTACCACCGAAGCAGCTCACTCCGGGAGGGGATTTTGGATGGCTCAGGAAGAATTATTCGTGGATTCCTGGCGCCGGGCTCCCGGTTCTGTACAGCTACGGCGACCGGCACGGCCACAACATCGTGGCCGGGGACTACCTGTATAGCGCCGACGGCGCGTATGCCACGGCCCCGGGCGGGACGTATCCCTCCGCATCCCTTTCCTGCACGAGCTGCCATGATCCCCATGGAAAATACCGGAGAAACGCAGACGGCACGTTTTCCACGAGCGGGCCGCCGATTGTGGGCTCGGGCTCCTTTGCCCAGAGTCCATCCCCCGGCCCCGCAGGCTCCGTGGGCGTTTATGCGATGCTGGCCGGGAAAAATTATCAGCCGAAGTCCCTTGTGGGCGGCTATATCTTTTACTACGACCCGCCGGACGCCGTGGCGCCGGGCGCAGGCACGGGCGACAGCAACCGTTCGGAAGCGGCCACCCAGACCCGTGTCGCCTACGGCCGGGGCATGTCAGAGTGGTGCAGAAACTGCCATCCCAATATGCATACCCCGGCGTACCCCGGCAGCGCGAACCTGACCCATCCGGCGGGGAACACGGCACGGCTCGGCTCCCTTGCCGCCGTGTACAATCAATACGTGAACGCCGGAAACCTCTCCGGGACGTCGGCCACGTCATACCTCTCGCTCGTGCCCTTCGAGGAGGGGACCGGCGACTACACGGCGCTCAAGTCGCATGCAAAGACCGATGACACCTACCTCGCCGGCCCTGACAATACGTACGCGCAGGTCATGTGTCTGACCTGCCATCGGGCGCACGCCTCCGGCTGGGACGGCATCATGAGGTGGAACTCGAAGACATCCTATATGGTCTACAACGGATTGTACGCCCAGGAAGGCCAGATGTATCAGCTTTACGGACAGGGGCGCACGGAGACAGAGGCAACGCGGGCGTATTACAACAAATCGGAAAAGGCGTTTGCGCTGAATCAGGACACCCTTTGTCGCAAGTGCCATACGGCAGACCCATGGGGATCAATACAGTTATCCTGGTAACGATGCTGCTCCTCGGCGGCTGCGCCATTCCTCCTTCCACGGGGAAACCGGCGCTCGAGGAAGGGGGGGAGGTCTACCTCTATCTTCAGCCCCTCCCCCGTGAGGCGCAGAAGCTGAAATTCTCCCTGGATCGTCTTTCCGCAATAGGGAGCGACGGAAGGGAGTTTCCCCTTTCGCTGGCCGTGCGCGAGTTTCAAAACAGCCAGGTGCCGAGGCAGCGCTTTATCGCAGCGGGGCCGCTGGCCCCGGGGCAATACAGCGGGCTCTCCTTCACCGTGACGAAGGCCACGCTCGCGGGAGAAGAGGAGGAGGCGGACCTGCTGGTGCCCCAGGAGCCGGTGAAGGCGAATTTCTCCTTCGCCGTTGAACGAAAACAGGCGGTTGTCCTTTCGCTTGCCTTTCAGTATGCCGAATCGGTCCGCCGCAATTTCAGCTTCTCTCCTGTCTTCTCGATCAGCGTTCCGCCGCTGCCCCCTTCGGGATTGGCGGGTTACGCATGCAATCGCGACGACAACACCGTGACGGTCTTTGACAAAAAATCCGGGCAGGTGATGGCGGTCATCGCCACGGGCAAGGCGCCGGAGAGCCTGGCCTTTGACCGGAAGCTTGGAAGGGTCTATGTTGCCCTTTCCGGCGAAGACGGAATCGACGTTATCGACACGCTGGACCGGAGCCCCCGCACCCGGATCCGGTTGAATGTGGGAGACGGCCCGGCCGAGCTTGCCCTGGCGCCTGACGGAGGGGCCCTCGTCAGCATGAACATCGTATCGCGCACCGTAAGCATTATCGACACGCGCTCGCAGGTGGAAGCCGGGCGGATAACGGTGGGAGACGGCCCCCACGCGCTGCTCATGGATAAAACCGGCCAGCGGTGTTATGTGTTTAATGCGTTTTCCAACACCATTTCGATCATCGATGTGCCGAACAGGGCGCTGGCGGCGACCATTTCCACGGAACCCCGGCCGCTCCGGGGCCAGTTGAACCGCAAGGGCGACAGGCTCTACGTGATCCACGGGGGGAGCCCCTATCTCTCGGTAATCGACCCCGTGTCCCTCTCAGTCGTGAAGCGGGTCTACATCGGCCTGGACCTCGGCTTTATCAAGGTGGATCCCGCGACGGACATGGTCTATTTATTGAGAAAACTGGACAACCGGATCGAGGCGTATGACCCCTATACCCTGCTCCTCGGCAATGTCGTTCCCGCTGATTCCATCGATACGCCGAGCGGCGTCGGGTATATGACTATTGACAGCGAGGAAAACAACCTGTATCTCGTCAATTCGGAACAAAACAGACTTACGGTCATCAGTCTTGTCAGCAAAAAGGTCGTTTCGGAGACCGACGTCGGAGAGCACCCGACCTGGACGACCGTGACGGGAGAGAGGTAAAACCCGGGTTATGACGTTCGAAAAAACGTTATTCAGGGCCTCCTCCCTGGCGTTTATCCTGCTGCTCGTTTTGCGCGGATGGGCGGCGGCTGACGGCATAAACGGGTCCGTGGACTTGACCAACAGCTCCGCCGATTTAGTTACAAGAGATTCAACAGGCCAGTCGTCGAGAACTCGGATAACTGATTTTCTCCAGCAGTACCGATTATATTTCAGCAACACGCTTTATCCGTATGTCACCCTGTCGGGGGAAGGCAGGTTTCAAAGAGAAGTGACGAAGCAGCGGACCGGAGACGAGGAGATAAAACAGACGTTCACCAGCATGATCCCTACCGTCTCCCTGTACCTCAACAACCCCTTGATCACGACGGGGGTCCGGTATGAGATGAGGGAAGTGACCGGGGGGAACCCGCGCATCACGACGTTTCAGGAAACGAAGGACGCAGTCCTGCTCTACCGGCCGGAGGGTCTTCCCCCGCTTAACCTGACGTTCACCCGGCAGCATTTTTATGACAAAAACCATCAGGTGAACGATGTGATAAATGACATGGCCACCCTGTTTACGCGCTATACGTTCCTGAAAAAAATAGACGTTGAGTACCGGCAGACGTATACGGACACCAAAAATCTGCTGACGCAGAGCGACAATCAAACAATGAACCCCTATGGACGGGTGGCATACAGCGACCGGTTCCTGAACAACAAGATCCTTTTTATGACCAGTTATATGGTGAGCGTGACGGAGTTCAAGACCACCAACAGCGGCGGGGGCACCATCCCGGTTTCGCTTTTTCCCATCGCCGGCCTTTCGAGCATCAACAATTTCCCCGTCGTGGGCGCGATGGACCCCAACCCGGCGCTTATCGATGGAAACACAACCGCCAGCGCCGGCCTGAATATCGGACAGCTTCCGTCCAGGGCGGGCGATACCAATAAAAGGAATATGGGGCTCGACTTCGGGATCGAAACCGAGGTGAACGAACTGTACGTCTGGGTGGACAGGCAAGTGCCATCCTCCATTGCCGGGACTTTTTCCTGGGATGTGTATACGAGCTCGGACAACCAGAACTGGAAACTGTACCAAACGGTCCATCCCGCGGCGTTCAGCCAGTTTGTGAACCGGTTTGAAATCGCATTCGCAAATGTCAAGACCCGGTACATCAAGGTGGTGACGACCCCCCTCGCCCTCGGCGTGTCCGTGCCGCTCAGCGCGGACGTGAACAACATATTCATAACCGAACTTCAGGCGGTCCTGAACAAGCCTGCCGTACAGGCAACGGGGACGAGTTCCGTAACGACCCAGATGGGCGACGCGGGCATCAGGGCCAGGATCGTCAGCACGGACCATCAAACGCTCATGTACGACATGTATTTTTCGAGCGCGCGTTCGAGCGGCCAGTCCTCGACGCGGTATATCTTTACCAATGCGCTGATCGGGACCGAACGGTTCAACAAAACCTTCTCCGGAAACGCCAAGATCCAGCAGGACAGCGAGGGGGAGCCCAACGGGACCACGAGGCGCACCTCGACGTACGCCGGCTCCCTCCTCGCTGCTGCGGCCCCCTTGCCGACGCTGAAAAACAACCTGGCGTTGAGCGCCCAGCGGACCGTGGCGGAAGGGACCACCACGGATCAGAGCTCCATCATCCTGAGCAACACTGCCGACTGGTACCCGGGCATCAATACCTCCCTGGGCGGCAGCTTTACTCATGCGACATCCAACAGGGGGCCCGGCAGCGACAGCATCATGATCAATGCCGGAGGCAACGTTTCTCCGCACCGGGCCTTGACGTTTTCGCTCAATTATACACGGGCGGAATTGCGGCAGCCCGGAGGCCAGCCTTCCGATATATATACTGAAAATACCACCATGGCCGTGTCCTACAATCCGGTGCAATCCCTTTATCTGACCGCCTCATTCTCCGATGTCGGCGCGAACAATCAGCCGCGGCAGCGGCTTCAGAACTACAGTCTTTCGTGGTCCGCCCAGCGCGGCGGCGGGGCCCTTGAATTCGGCTTCGGCTACAACGAAAACCTGGAGCCCACCACGAATACGCGAGATCGCGTGATCTCGCCGCGGGTGACGTGGCGCGTGAACCCCTGGACCATGCTCGATGTATCTTACGTGGTCACGACGGTTGAAGGGCCGACGGTAACGACGGAAACAAGGAATGTTGTAACCCATTTCAACATGCGCATGTAAACGGGCAAAAGCGTTGATCTCACGATTTGAGGAGCGCGTATGAGGCATATGAGGAGCACAGATATACATCTGATGAGGGCCGTGCTGATAACGGTCCTCATCGCGGCGGCGGCTTGCGGGTCAGCAGGAACGTATTACAAGGACCAGAAGATGGACTTCGGTTCGGTCATGACCGTAGCGGTCATGCCTCTCTCGAACCTGTCGAGGGACCCGATGGCGGCGGACCGGGTGCGCGACGCGTTCATGACCCAACTCCTCGCAACCTACGGGGTGTACGTGGTCCCTCCCGGCGAGGTGGCGCGGGCAATCGGCGTAACGGGAATCGGAAACCCCACTGCCCCGTCGAAGGAGGAGATCATCAAAGTCGGCTCCCAGCTCAAGGTTGACGGCGTAATCACCGGCGTTGTCCGGGAGTACGGAGAGGTGCGGTCCGGCTCGGCCGGTGCGAACGTCATCTCCCTCAGCATGCAGATGACCGAGGTCCAGGCAGGGAAGGTCGTCTGGTCGGCGTCCACCACGGAGGGAGGCATTGGTTTTCTCGAACGTCTGTTCGGCGGCGGGGGAGAGCCGCTCGATGATGTTACGGAAAAGGCCGTTAAGAATGTTATTAACAAGTTTTACAAATAGGGGATGGACAATCGGGATCGTCTGCGTCATGGCGTGCGCCGCGTGTCAGGCGTACCAGAAGCCTGCGCCCGCTGCTGCGCCGTTCTTTGCCGCAAGCCCCCGGATCGCGGTGTTCCCGATGGAAAACCTCAGCAGAAAACCAGCGCCAATGAAGGAAATGAGGCAGGCAATGATACAGGCCGTGGCGAGGATGGGGGCGATAGCGCTCGAGGACGCCGATCTGGAGCGGTTCATGGCGCGGCACCGGGTCCGCTATGTGGGAGGTCTCGACACCGTTACGGCCCGCCACTTCAAGGATGAACTCGGGGTTGACGCGGTGCTCCTTGCCGCGCTGGAGCTTTATGATACCGCCTCTCCCCCGAAGATTTCGCTTACCGCGCGACTGGTCTCCACCGGGGAGCAGCCGCGCATTCTGTGGATCGACGGCGTCGGATTGGCGGGCGATGATTCCCGCGGCATTCTCGGGCTCGGTCTGATAGAAGACCCCAAGCTGCTTCAGGAAAAGGCCCTGAAAAAAATCACCGGCTCCCTCGGGAAATTTCTTGCAGGCCAGGCGGGGCCGATGAACGGTCGGCGCGAGCGGCGGTTTGATCCGAAGATCGTGTATCATTCCCCGCGCCTGCATCTCGACCGCAAGGGCGCTCTGGCGGTGCTCCCCTTTTTGAACGACAGCGCTATGCGAAACGCCGGCGAAATCATCGCGCTTGACTTCGTCAGACAACTGGCGAGGAACAGCTCGTTTGATATCATTGAGCCGGGCGTAGTGCGTCAAAAGCTGCTGAATTTCCGGATCATCATGCCCGAGGGCCCGTCGTTGCAGGATATCGACGCTCTTTTTGAAACCCTGGGCG
>DASWAB010000233.1:0-15083 GCA_036391375.1 Nitrospirota bacterium | reverse complement strand
CCCCTGAAAATAGAAAGCCAGGTCTATATCGAAACGGGACGTTTGCCGGTCGTTTGCGAATGACCCGAATAGAAAAGCGAACGGAACGGCATCAGGGTGCGCCGTGATAACCTCCTGAACCCTGCGGATTATCTCTTGTTTGATCATCATGAGCGTTATCATAGCAAAGTGAACTGCAAAGTCAATTAAAAGGAGAAAACACCGGCAAAAACAACAAGAGGCATAATAGCAGTGAGTGACGCATGAGTCTGACACGTTAGGTGAACGCGTTTTAGTTAAAGGTCGAGTGGTGATTAACAAAAAGGGAAAACCAACTATAAAAGCCTTTCCTGTTGTTAAGGTATTAAATTAGATGCTTTATCAGTTCAGCATAAAGAGGTGGTATTAAAATAGAAAAGCCGGCATGCATTGACACATGCCGGCCGGGGGAGGATGGACAGCGACCTCTCAAATCGCCGTTTCTCCGCGTTCTCCCGTCCTGATCCTGACGATCTCTTCAAACTTTGATATGAATATCTTGCCGTCGCCGATCTTTCCGGTCTTGGCCTTTTCCTGGATGGTGG
Organism: Nitrospirota bacterium; assembly: GCA_036391375.1. Lineage (GTDB taxonomy): Bacteria > Nitrospirota > UBA9217 > UBA9217 > UBA9217 > DASWAB01. The sequence goes on along the minus strand of DASWAB010000233.1, from coordinate 14,520 downwards.
AGAGCACCTTTTCCGCGATGCCGTCCGGCACCACCACTTCGATCTTCACCTTTGGGATGAATGTGATGTCGTATTCCGCGCCGCGGTAAAGCTCGACATGCCCCTTTTGCCTGCCGAACCCTTTCACCTCGGTCACGGTCATCCCCTGAATGCCGATGGCGTTCAGCGCGTCTTTCACTTCATCAAGCTTGAACGGCTTGATAATGGCCTCGATTCTTTTCATGGAATCTCCTAACCCGATAAACCAAAAATGCTTACAGCAACAGAGGTCACAGAGAGCTCAGAGTAAAACAATTTTCACGGTTACGCATCTAAAGCAATTTTATTCTCTGTGTCCTCTGTACGCTGTGGCAAAATATTTTTATCTGTCTGACGGAATTACTAATTATACGCCCGCTCGCCGTGCTGGCTCTCGTCGAGGCCGGCGGTCTCATCCTCGGGTTCGACCCGAAGCCCGACAATGGCTTTGACGATCAGGAAAATGACGAAGGTCATGACGCCGCTGTAGACGAGCGTCACAGCCACCGCGATGAGCTGGGTCAAAAGCTGTCCGGGATTGCCGTAGAGAAGGCCTTTGCCCGCGTCGTTGATCGCAGGATCCGCAAACACGCCGGTCAGAATCGCGCCGATGGTCCCGCCCACGCCATGGATGCCGAAGGCGTCGAGCGTGTCGTCGTAGCCGAACTTCGGCTTCATCTTCGCCACCATGAAGAAGGGGATGACGCCTGCGGCGATGCCGATGATGATGGCGCCGGAGATGTTCACATATCCTGCCGCGGGAGTGATGGCAACGAGCCCGCCCACAGCTCCGGACGCCAGGCCGAGAACCGTCGGCTTGCCGGAGTGAAGCCATTCCACGAACATCCAGGCGAGCGCCGCCACAGCCGTCGCCGTGTTCGTGTTGATGAAGGCCGCGCCTGAAAGACCGTTCGCCGCGAGCGCGGAGCCGGCATTAAACCCGAACCAGCCGAACCACAGAAGCCCCGCGCCGGTGACCACGAGCGTCAGATTGCCGGGGATGATCGCCTTCTCGCGCCTCCTGCCCAGGACCAAGGCGCCCACCAGGGCCGCGACGCCCGCATTGATATGCACGACCGTGCCTCCTGCGAAATCCAACGCCCCGAGCTTTGCCAAAAATCCATTGCCCCACACCCAGTGCGCCACGGGGAGGTAGACCACGGTCATCCAGAGTACGGAGAAGATGATCCAGGCCGAAAACTTCATGCGTTCGATATATGCGCCGGAGGCCAGGGCCACGGTGATCGCGGCAAAAGTAAGTTGATAGGCGATGAAAATATACTCCGGGATGGTCTTGGCCAGATCCGAAATGCTATTGGGTCCCACCCCCTTAAGGAAGAGCTTCGATGCGCTGCCGATGACCCCGCCGATGTCCGTGTTGAACGACAACGTGTATCCGTAGACGACCCAGAGCACGCTCACGATGCAGAAGGTCACGAAGGTCATGGCCATGGTGTTTAGGGTGTCCTTGGTCTTTGCCAGGCCGCCGTAAAAGAGCGCCAGCCCGGGAATAGACATGAGCATGACAAGCGCTGTGGCCACGGTCATCCATGCCGTATCGCCGGTGTCGATCTTCGGCGCAGGGGCCGGGATGGGTGCCGCCGCTGCCGGAGCGGGCGTGGGCGCAACCGCTTCCTCGGCCATGGCCGCTGCGGGCATCAAAAACGCCGCCACCGCCAGGAACAAAACCACCGCGACTACCTTGTTCTGGATTGCTGCTTTCATAACACTATCCTCCCTGTGGCATCCGGTTAATTATTCTACACTGACACTTAGCAAGGCATATGCCAAAAAAGAAAGCCGACAAATGTTAGGAAATCATGTTGATTTTATTGCTCGAATTTATTTTAGTATAAGAAAAGCGCATTTGGCGATACTTTCATCAGAGACGATATTTTAGGCAGGTGGTCAATTGTTGAGCAGGAGAAAGGATCAGAGAAAGAGAACCACGAAATAGAGAAGCATCATGACCAAACCGAAGGGAACGCCCACGGAGGCCCACGCGCGGCTTGAAATCTTCAGTTTGCTCGCGGCGATGATGTTGGGGATGTTTCCGGGAATCAGCATGCCCCCGGAGATGATGACGGCCATCATGATCCCCTTTATCTGGCCCAAACTCATGAGCGGGCCGAGTTCAGCGGCAGCGAGGGTCGCGTTGTCGAGGACGGCTGACGTGATGTTGGCCCAATAGAGAAGCGGGGCAGGCGCCTTCGATACGTACAGGTCGATCAGCGGCTTGAACCCCGCGCCGAGCAGGATGAGCGCCATGACGAACACGTAGACTTTGAACGCCCTCAAGGCGATGTGCTTGAACGGTTCTGCAAAATCTTCCATCAAGCTTTCTGATCGCGTAACCAGCTTTCCCCGAAGAAAGCCGCCCACGAGGGAAACGAGCACGAGCCCGGCGATGATATAAATGCCGAAGACCCGCAGCAGCATGAAAAAGCCGCCGTCCACCGTCCCTCCCCGCAGCTTGGCAACGGCGATGGCGGACAGCGGTTCGCCCAGGGGCGTGAGGGCCGCGCCCATGCCGATCGAAAAGCAGGTGAACACCACGAGACGGGTCTCGTACTTTTTATCAAGCCGGATGGCGCTCACCATCTCGCACAGGATGAGCGCAGCAATGATCGCGGTTATCACGCTCGAAATCAGTCCAAGAAAAAAAATAAGAAGGCTGGCAAAAAGCCGCGGGCCGAGGCGCTCCTCGATGCGGACGATCGTTCTCTTCAGGGGTTCGCGGACCGCGCGGAAGGCGAGTCCAAAAACCAGCGTCGCTATCGTAAGCTTCACCGGCTCTAAAAAAGCGGATTCGATGAGCCGGGCATTCACAAGCGGCTCGGGGCCCGCAAGGTGGGAAAACGTCAACGTTATCGCGCCGACGACAAGCAGAAATAGCTCAATGTTATCTTCCACCTTCTTCACCGCGATCGGAAGGGCAAGAATCAGCAGAAAAACAGCTATAAGGACAACCGTTATCATCATGGATGATTTCTGATTGTAAATTATTGAAAAACTGGAGCCGGCGATCCGGGTTGAACGGACGACCTGCTGATTACGAATCAGCTGCTCTACCACTGAGCTACGCCGGCATCTGGGCAGGATGCTGCAGGAACGCGGGGGACACGATCCGAAGCCTGTTTATACAATATTCGGTCTTTTGTTGTCAAGAAAATCTTTATATTATCAGGGACGGTGCGAGGAGGGCTTCAATGTTAAAGATGGTTCGGCCGCTCTCTGACTTTGTCGATCGCCTCGACGACCGCGGTCTCAACCATGACCCAGGGAGAACCCACATTATTTTTTTTCACCTTGTTCACATAATAGTGGGGGGGCAGATAGTTCAGCGCGAGGGCCGCGATGTCGCTGACGCATCTCGAACACGTGCAGGTGTCGCCGTATCTCCCCTTGAGGAATTTATCCATGACGGCCATGACCCGCTCGTGATTCGCGTTCTGTATCGTATAGTCCATGCGGTCCTCGCAATGATATTAAATGATATTATTTGCTACCAAATGTCCTCCCGCTTTCGTGCGCCGGAGAATATTTATACTATACCATAAGAATGCCCTCCCTGATTGTCTTTTCGCCATAATTAGTTTATACTCCCCCGTATGGCCATCAATGAGAGTCGCGGCAGCGCCCGCAGTTCAAGCCTCTATATAATCGACGGAAACTCCTACATCTACCGTGCCTTCTATGCCGTACGGGGGCTGTCCACATCGTACGGACTGCCGACGAACGCTGTCTTCGGCTTCGCAAACATGCTGCTCAAGGTCATCAAGGAGAAATCGCCGGACCTGCTCGCCATGGTTTTCGACCCGAAAGGCCCGACGCGCAGGCATGTCGAATTCAAGGATTACAAGGCCCACCGTCCTCCCATGCCCAGGGACCTTGTCCCCCAGATACCCTACATCCACCGGCTGGTCGCCGCGTTCCGCATACCGGTGTTCGTGATCGAAGGGCAGGAGGCCGATGATGTAATCGCCACGCTGGCCCGCAGGGCGGAAGCGGACGGCATGGAGGTCACCATCGTCACGGGAGACAAGGACATCCTCCAACTCGTGGGGCGGCATATCAGGGTCTACGACACGCTCAAGGAAAAGGTCTATGAGTCCAAGGATGTCGAGGAGCGTTTCGGCGTTCCGCCGGACCGGGTGGTCGAAATCATGGGCCTCATGGGGGACACGGCGGACAACATTCCGGGCGTGCCCGGCATCGGCGAGAAGACCGCGCAGACACTCATCAAGCAGTACGGGACCATCGAAAACCTGCTTGCCCGATCGCACGAGATCTCCAAGCCGAAGCTGAGGCAATCGCTCGCGGAGTTCGCGGGGCTCGCCCGCCTGAGCCGCGATCTGGCGATTCTCCACGCGGACGTGCCGGTAGAAGTGGTGCATGACGACCTCAGGCGCAAGGAGCCCGACAGCGCTGCCCTTCTCACGATTCTGAAGGAACTGGAGTTCACCACCCTGCTGAAATACGTCACGCAGGCGCCGGAAAGGGAAGCGAGCTACACCGCCGTGCTCGATGAGAAGACTTATCAGGAGATGGTCCATGCCCTCTCTTCGGTCCGGGAATTCTGCTTTGATACCGAGACCACTTCGCTCAATCCCCTGCTGGCCAAGCTCGTAGGCATTGCTTTTTCCGTGGAACCGCACCACGCCTACTACCTCCCGCTCGGTCACAGCTACCCCGGCGCGCCGAAGCAGCTCGCCTTGAGCGGGGCGTTGAGCGGCATCAAGCCGGTGATGGAGGACCCCTCGATCAAAAAGATCGGCCAAAATAGCAAATACGACCTGCTCGTGCTGGGCAACTACGGGGTCCGGGTCCGCGGCATTTCCTTCGACACCATGATCGCTTCGTACCTCCTGAACCCGGGCAAAACTTCCCACGGATTGGACTCGATCGCGCTCGAATATCTGAGTTACAAGACCATCACCTATGAGGAAGTGGCGGGAGCGGGGAAGAAACAGATCAGTTTCTCGGATGTCGATATCCAGACCGCGACCCGCTATTCCGGAGAAGACGCGGACATCGCGCTGCGGCTCCGGCATACGCTTGGGCCGATGCTCGGCGAGCAGGGCCTCGAAAAGCTCTTTTTCGAGATCGAGATGCCGCTCATGGAGGTGCTTGCCGGCATGGAGCGCATTGGCGTGAAGATCAACGCCGGGTTTCTCCAGGCGATGTCGGGGAAGCTCGCAACGGAGCTGGCCGACGTTGAGAGGACCATCTACGAGCTGGCCGGGACGGAATTCAACATCAATTCGACGAAGCAGCTCTCGGAAATCCTGTTCGAAAAGCTCAGGCTGACGCCGCTCAAAAGGACGAAAACGGGGTTTTCGACCAACGTGGACGTGCTTGAGGAACTGGCCGCGGTCCATCCCCTGCCCGCCGAGATTCTCAGATACCGCACGCTTGCGAAGCTCAAGTCGACATACATCGACGCCCTGCCCGCCATGATCAACCCCAAAACCGGCAGGCTCCACACCTCCTTCAACCAGACCGTGACCGCAACGGGCAGGCTTTCGAGCAGCGACCCCAACCTCCAGAACATCCCCATCCGCTCCGAGGTGGGGAGGGAAATCAGGCAGGCGTTCATCGCCGAGCCCGGCGCGAGCCTGCTCTCAGCCGATTACTCCCAGATCGAGCTGCGCGTCCTCGCCCACATGAGCAGCGACCCCGGACTGATCCGGACGTTTCAGGACGAGGAGGACGTGCATACCCGCACCGCCTCCGAGATCTTCGGGCTCCCGCCCGAGGAAATCACCTCCGAGATGCGGCGCAAGGCCAAGGCCGTGAACTTCGGCATCATCTATGGCATATCTGCGTTCGGCCTGGCCCGCGACATCGGCGTCTCGAACGCGGAGGCAAAGCGCTACATCGAAAACTACTTCGCGCGGTATCCCGGCGTACGCGCGTTCCTCGACAAGACCATCGACGACGCAAGGATAAACGGCTACGTCACCACGCGCTTCAACAGGCGCCGCTTCATCCCCGAACTCGCATCAGCCACCGCGGCGGTGAGGAGCTTCGGAGAGCGCACCGCGGTCAACACCCCCATCCAGGGCACCGCAGCGGACCTCATCAAGCTGGCGATGATCCGCATCCACGAGCGGCTCTCCCGGCAGGGCCTTCGCTCGCAGATGATCCTCCAGGTGCACGACGAGCTCGTCTTCGAGGTGCCTGACGGGGAAATCGAAACCATGAAAAAACTGGTGCGGAACGAAATGGAGGGCGTGCTGACGCTCGCGGTGCCGATAAGGGTCGATATGGGCGTGGGGAAAAACTGGGACGAAGCGCATTGACGGCCGGTGTTTACTCCACCGTCACACTCTTCGCCAGATTCCTCGGCTGGTCCACGTCCGCGCCCCTGAGCACCGCGATGTGGTAGGCGAGGAGCTGAAGCGGGACGGACATGAGGATCGGCATGAGCAGCTGGTTCGTCGCCGGCACCATGATCGCGTGATTCACTTTCTTCATGATCTCGGCGTCGCCTTCGGTCCCAAGGCCGATCACGATGCCGCCCCGGGCCTTCACCTCTTCGATATTCCCCAGGATCTTGTCGTAGACGCAGTTCTTGCCCGCCAGGACCACCACCGGCATGTTTTCGTCGATCAGGGCGATCGGGCCGTGCTTCATCTCGCCCGCCGGATAGCCCTCGGCGTGGATGTATGATATCTCCTTCAGCTTGAGCGCGCCCTCGAGCGCGACGGGGAAATTCGGCCCGCGGCCGAGATAGAGAAAATCGCTGGACTTGAAGTAGCGCTTTGCGATCTGTTCGATGCCCGGGTCGGCCTCCAGACAGCGCTCCACCAGCGCGGGGACGTGCACGAGGTCCGCCAGGCGCTTCTTCACCTCATCAACGGTGATCGTACGGCGCAGACCGGCGAAAAAAAGCCCGAAAAGATAGAGCGCCGTAAGCTGGGAGGTAAAAGCCTTGGTCGAGGCGACGCCGATCTCCGGCCCCGCGTGGGTATAGACAACACCGTCCGCCTCGCGGCTCGCGGTCGAGCCGACCACATTGCAGATCGTGATCACGGTCGCGCCCTGCTTTTTCGCCTGGCGCATCGCCGCAAGCGTGTCCGCCGTTTCACCGGATTGGGTGATGGCGATGAACAGGTCGTCTTTCCCCACGAGCGGGTTTCGGTAACGAAACTCGGACGCGATGTCGACTTCGGTCGGGATGGCCGCAAGCTCCTCGAGCATATACTTACCCACGAGCCCCGCATGCCATGAGGTGCCGCAGGCGACAATGAAAATCTTTTTGATCGCCCGAATCCGCTCGTACGCGGGACCGAGCTCCTCGAGATGGATAGCGCCCGTTTCCGGCGAGAACCTGCCCCGGATGGTGTCCATGATGGCGCGGGGCTGTTCGTAGATTTCCTTGAGCATGAAGTGGCGGTAGCCGCCCTTCTCGGCCATGACCGGGTTCCACATCACGCGCGTGACCTCGCGGGAAAGCTGGGCGCCCTTGAGGTCGGTGATCTTCACCCCTTCGGAGGACAGGACCGCCATCTCGTCGTCGTTCAGAAACAGCACGTCGCGCGTGCGGTGCAGAATGGCGGGGATATCGGAGGCGATGAAAAACTCGCCCTGACCGAGCCCGATCACCAGCGGGCTCCCCTTGCGCGCGCCCACGACGATATCGGGAGTGCGTTCGTCGATGACCGCGATGGCATAGGCGCCTTCCAGGTGTCCGGCCGCCTCGCGCACAGCCTCCTCCAGCGCAACGCCCTTCTGCGCGATGCTGTCGATCAGGTGGGCGATCACTTCCGTGTCCGTCTCGGAGTGGAACACGCGGCCCTGCGCGGCGAGGTCCTTCTTGAGGGCGGTATAGTTCTCGATGATGCCGTTATGGACCACCACGATGCTGCCCGCGCGGTGCGGATGGGCGTTCTCTTCGGACGGGCGGCCATGTGTGGCCCAGCGCACATGTCCCACGCCGATCCCGGAGGAGAGCGTCTCGCTGCGGAGAAGGGCCTCAAGGTTCTGGAGCTTGCCCACGGCCCTGCGGACTTCGATTTTCCCGTTCTGCAGCACGGCCACGCCCGACGAGTCATACCCCCGGTATTCGAGTTTTTTGAGCCCCTCGATCAGGATCGGGACCGCTGATTCCTTTCCTATGTAACCGATGATGCCGCACATAATGCCAACTCCTTATGGAGACACGAAGAAACACTTCGCGCCTTTGTGTCCTTAGTGGTAATCTATTTAGTTCCTTTCTTCTGCTTGATCCTTCTTCTTCTGCTCGCGAAGCCCTGCCGGAGTTCCTGCGGCATGCGGCTGATGGCCAGGGCGTCCGCGGGCACGTCGCGCGTAATGGTCGCCCCGGCCGCGATGAGCGCCCCCCGCCCGATTCTGACCGGCGCCACAAGCTGCGCGTCGCTTCCGACGAACACGCCGTCCTCGATCACGGTGGGGTATTTGTCATAGCCGTCGTAATTGCAGGTGATCACCCCCGCCCCGATGTTGACGTCCCTGCCCACGGTCGCATCGCCGATGTAAGAAAGATGGTTCGCCTTGCTGCCGTTCCCGATCGTTGATTTCTTCACCTCGACGAAGTTCCCGATCTTCGCCCCCTCGCCGATCACCGATTTCGGCCGCAGATGCGCGAAGGGCCCGATCGACGCTCCGGCGGCGATATCGCTCTCCTCGACGACCGAGCAGTCCTTGATCGTAACGTTGTCCGCGATCACGCTGTCCACGATCCGCGAGCCGGGATACACCGTGCACGCTTCGCCGACCGTTGTCCTGCCTTCGATCCGGACATTCGGGTAGAGAACGGTGTCGCGGCCCAGGGCGGCCTCGCTTCCCACGAAGATCGTATCGGGGGCGAGCATGGTCACGCCGTCCAGCATCCACTTCCGGTTGATCCTCTTTTGCATGACGGCCTCCGCCCGGGAGAGATCGAAGCGGGAGTTCACGCCCATCACTTCATCCGCATCGCCGCACAGAAGCGCAGCAATGCGAAGTTTTTTCTTCCGCGCCAGCTCAACGGTGTCGGGAAGGTAATATTCCCCCTGGACGTTGTTCTTCCCAAGCCTGCCGAACGATGAAAGCAGAAACTTTTTTTCAAAGCAGTAGATGCCCGCGTTCACCTCGGCGATCTTCTTCTGGGCGGTTGTGGCGTCCTTTTCTTCCACGACACGCATGATTCCCGCCTTGCCCCGCACCACCCTGCCGTAGCCGAAGGGATCGCCAAGCTTTGCGGTGATAAGCGTGACCGCGGCGCGGAACTTCTGATGGAGCTCGATGACGCCCTTGAGCGTTTCCCCCGTGAGGAGCGGCGTGTCGGCGCACAGAACGAGGACCGGCCCCGGCCCTGCGGCAATCGCCTCGGTCGCCTGCTGCACGGCATGGCCCGTGCCGAGCTGCTCGGACTGGAGCGCTATCTCGGTCTGAAATCCCGCCGCCGCATTCCGCACCTTGTCGGCCTGGTGGCCGAGCACGAGGACGATCTTCTCCGGATCGACCGACTGCACAGCCGTCAGCACATGGCGGATGAGCGGCCTGCCGGCGAGCGGGTGAAGCGCCTTGGCAAGCCCGGATTTCATGCGCGTGCCGAGGCCCGCCGCAAGTATGACGACGGTCGGCTTCACCGGCGGACGCCCTCCTGGAGATGAGGCTTCAGCTTGCGGGCCTGGAGTTCGCTCATGGGAACAAGGCCCAGCGATATGATGAATTTCATCCCTTCTTCCACGGTCATATCGAGCCGCGCCACCTCCGTTTCGGGGAGGATGAGGAGAAAACCGGCGGTAGGGTTCGGCGTGGTGGGGACGAACACCGTAACAAATGCGCCTTCGCGGCCGATGGTCCCACCCTGCACTTCACCGGTCATAAACCCGACGCTGTAACATCCCTTGCGGGGATATTCGACCAGGGCGACGCCGTGAAACTGATGTTTCATGGAGAAGGTCTCCATAATCTGCTTTACGGTAAAATAAACCCCGCGCACAAGCGGCACCTTGTGCAGGAGTTCGTCGCTGATTTTGACGATCCGGTTGCCGAAATAGTTGGCAAAGAGCACGCCCACAAACAGCACGAATACGATCAGGGTCACAATGCCGAGACCCGGAATTTTATGCCCCAGGAAGTGCGCCGGAATGTCCGCCAGAATGCCGTCGATCACGCCCAGAAGAGCGGACAGCACATAGTAGGTGGCCCACACCGGCAGGATGACGAGCAGGCCGGTGAGGAAATATTTTTTGAAAAAATCCTTGATTTTTTTCACGTTTATAATATTACTGATTTTAAAAAGATGTTGCAAGCATTTTTTCGGATCTGCCGGGAAGTGAGATTAATTATAGCAGAGAAGTGGGCGCCGGGGGGTGACTATTCACCAGACATTGTACGTAGTGCCGTCCAAGGCGATGAGCGGACTGGCGCTATGCACATCGAAAACGCCCCCGTCCTCGCCTTCGGGAGCGACCGTAATCCAGTCCGCCGAACTGGTAAAGGGGTCTTTGGGGATATCGCGCAGATAGCTTTTGGCGTGCTCCTTGCTGTCGATCAGGTCCTTGAGTTCGGCGGGGTATTTGCCGTTGTCGGCGTAATACTGATCTATGGCTTCGCGCATCTGGAACAGGTCTTCCATGAGCACGGACTCACGGGCCCTGACGATCCCTCTTTTGAGGTTCGGCTCCGCGATGGTGAGCAGTATCCCTATGAGCGAGAGCACGATCATGAGTTCAATGAGGGTGAAGCCTCTTGATTTCGGCTTGTGGAATGCGGATTGCGGAATGACAACGCCAGGCTCCGCGCATCCTGAACCGTTCAGGGCCTCATTCTGTCTTCTGTCATCTGTCATCTGTTTCCTCGACCGTTCACCAGGTATTGTATTTCGACCCGTCGAGCGAGATTGCGTTGCTCTTTGAATAAACATCGTACACGTTGCCCCCGCCCCACTGGTCAGAATCCGGCGGGTCGCTGTACGACCGCAGGCCCCAGTTGTTCAGGTTGCCGGGAGATTCTACCGCAGTCATGGGGTCGCGGGGTATCCGGCGAAGATATTTCCTGGTCTTTTCCACGGCGCCGGCGAGTTTCAACGGCTGGGTCAACTGTTCGAGCGACTCGGGGTAGTTGTCCTGGTCCTCCTTGCAATAGTCCGTCGACAGCCTTTTCTCGGCGCAATCTTTCTTGAACGCGTCGATGGCCGAGCGCAGGACCCGCAAATCGTTCCGTAGCTCCAGTTCCTTGACCCGTTTTACGGTCATCCGTGAAAGCGGCATCGCCGCCGTGGTCAGGATGGCCACGATCGCGATGACCACGAGCAGTTCAACCAGGGTGACCCCTTCTTGCAGAAAATTCCGCATTCCGCATTGTTCTCCCTATTTCACGACCACTCTTGCGTCTCGGGTGATTGCCTTGATCTGCTCCCGGTTGAAATTCGTAAGCTTCACGCTCTTGACGGCCAGATCGCTCTTCCCGCTGGATTTGGACTGGAACACGAGCGTGCAAAGGCTTCCTGCGCCGTCCACCCCCCCGACGTCTCCGATCCGGGTCATATAGAAGTCTACCGTCCCTCCCCTGGCATTGTTCGAGAACAGGAAGGAGGTCTGCTGATTGTCTTTCTTCAGGAGCGACCCCTCGCTCGCGGATTTAAACTCCACCACGGCGGGATCGTAGCTGAGCGTAACAATGGCGCCGTAAAGATTTTTCATGCCGTCCGCCGTTATCTCGAACCGCGATTCCTGGCCGACCGGAGCCGACGCCTCCGCCGGCTTGATCTCCAGAACCGCTACCGCAGGCGGGACCGGTTCCTTCTTCGGCGCTTCGGCGGGGGCCTCCTGTCGCTTTGCCATGGATTCGAGCACGGCGGTCTTGTCGAACGGCTTTTTGGAGCCCTTGCCGGCCGCCACGAAGAGCGGCTTCGTATCGTAGGTGTCCTCCGTTCCGGACCAGAACGCCACGGAGTCCTTATCCGGAAGCTCCATATTGCGGACGATGTTCGGCGTAATGGACATGAGAATGTCCGTCTTGACCGCAGAATTGTCTGCATTTGAGAACAGCTTTCCCAGAATCGGGAGGTCTCCCAGGATCGGTATCTTGTTTAATGACTTGCGTTCCTCGTCCTGAATCAGGCCGCCGATGATCACGGATTCCCCGTCGCGGAGATTTACGAGCGTGTCCGTGTTCCGGGTGCCGAACTTGTATTGTTTCTGGCCGTTTCCGAAATCAAGGGCGTCGCCGAGCGTGCTGATCTCGAGGCCCATCTTGAGCGTGACCGTATTGTTGAGATGCACGTTCGGCTCGATCGTGACCTTAATGCCGATGTCTTTATACTCATAGGTGGATGTTACGGCGACTGTCGCGGTGGACTGGATGGTCGAGGTCTGGACCGGTATTTTGTTTCCGATATGGAACTTCGCCTGTTTGTTGTTGAGCACCCGCACCCGGGGATTGGCCAGGGTCTGGGCGTCGGAATCCTGCTTGATCAGATTCACCACCAGGCTCGGCAGCGTCACAAAGACATTGTCCTTTGAAAGATGGCTGAGCTGGGTCAGGGAGATCCCGGACGTGGTCGTGGTATTAAGATTCTGGACCGTCGCGGTAGTGGTCAGTCCGGGCTGGAAATTCCATCCGTAATTCAGAAGGTTTGTGCGCGAAATCTCGAGAATTTCGACGTCGAGGATCACCTCGGCTTCCTTGAGGTCGTTCGCGGCGATTATTCTATCGACGAGTTTCAGTTTCTCCGGGGTGTCCCGCACGGTGAGCGAGTTCTGAATGTCGTTTACGTACGCCTTTTTGACATCCAGCATGGACCGGATCAGGTTGATGAGCTCCTTCGCTTTCGCGTTGTTGAGGTAGTAGGTCTTGACCATCAGATCCTGGTACTGGTCCATCTTTTGCTTGTTCTTGGGGATGATGATGATGGTGTCGGCGTTGATCTTTTTCATGAAAAGCTTGTTCGTGGAGAGGAGCAGGTTGAGCGCGTACTGGAACGAAACGTCCTTGACAAAGACGGTCACGGGCTGGTTCCTGATCTCTTCATCGAACAGGATGTTGATCCCCGAGAGCTTGGACAAAAAATCGAAAACGTCTTTGAGGTTCGTGTTCTTGAAGTTCAGCGTAATGGACTTGTCCGAGGCAAGGGTAAGCGCTTCCTCGGGCTCGACTTCCGTCAGCTTCTTCTGGAGCTTGTCGAGCGAATCTCGATACTTTACGTTCTCCGGATCCAGCTCGACCGCCCGGTTCACCTCGTTGATCGCCTCGGAAAGCTTTCCCAGCTCCACGAGCGTAAGCGACGTGCGGTAGTGTTCTTCGGCCTGCTTTATATCAAGCGATGACTTCAGGGCGCTCTGGATGGCGGCATTGGCCGGATTAAGGTACAGCGCCTGCTGCAGTTCGACAATGGCCTGGTCGAGCTTGCGTTCCTTGAGAAAATCGCGGGCCTTTTTATAGTGCTGATTTGCCGCCGTTTCCTCGGCCCTGAGCAGCGCGGCGCGGTATTCGATATCGCGGGGGTCCCTCCTGTTGGCCTCCCGGTATTCCTTCACCGCGAGGTCCCATTCCCCGCGTTCTGCATAGCGTCCTCCGCGCTGGAACGCACGGGAACCCGCGCAGCTCAGGAGCGACGCCGCCAGGACACCGGTCACGACCAATAACGCGAACTTCTTCATCATCCCCTCCTCGCATGAAACGGACATCCCACCGCAGGTATCGAGAATAAGAGCGTCGTTACCGGTACCGCGGGGGGGTGAACATCGGTTGCTGCGGCGGCGGTTCGCCGCCCCCCGAAAGCTCCACCCGGGCCTCGACGCCGGTAACCGTATCAAGCAGGACCACGTACTCCTTGCCTGCCTCTTTTACCTTGTAGGACTTTTGCACGAGATCGCCGCTCTTGACGATAAAAAGTTCCCCGTCCTTTGACAGAAACAACTTGCTCTCCCGCTCGGTCAAATACCCGAGAAAGCGGAACCGCGACAGCTCCGCCCGGGCCGCTTCGGCGGCGGCGCGCGCTGCCGCGGCAGCAGCCTCGGCCGCGAGCTCTTCCGGAGTCTTCACCGGAGGAGGAGGCGGGAGAGGAAGGGCAGCCTGCACAGGGCCCTTCGGCTTCGGCTTCGGTTTCGGCGCCGGGTTCTCCATCCGGAAGATATCGCGGGACACCCCCGGAAACTTCTCCTCGCGCCGCGCCAAAAACATACTCAAGGGATCTCCCCCGCGCGCCTGCGAAGCCAGCCCCTGGCGCACCGGAGACCTGGCGACCGCGCCACGCGCATAGGTAAGCGGAGCGGTCTTCGGTTTCTCCCTGGTCATAAAACGATAGATGATGAGAAGCGCGAGCACCGAGACCAGCGCAATAAGAATCGTTTTTTGTTGTTCACGGCTCAGCGTCATCAGGATGCCTTACTGCCCTTTCACGTACGTCATCAGCTTCATCTGCAGCTTCACCTTGCCCTGCTCCGAATCCAGCTTCAGCTCCTGAACGCCGATAAACCGGTCGGCGGTCTCCACGTCGTAGATAAAGCGCTTGATCTCGGGATACCTGCCTTCCGCGGGGAA
>DASWAB010000232.1:0-9033 GCA_036391375.1 Nitrospirota bacterium | reverse complement strand
GGATAATGGTGTTTCGTCCGGGGTCCGGCTAAAAGAATCATTTGATCTTTCCGGACCCCTTTTCCGGAAACCGGATGCTGTCCGGTAACGACGCAATCGATATTGGACTTGGCGCGGGTAACGAACCAGACGCGCTTTTCGTCCAGTGAATTCAGCCATTTGTAGTCGATATACGCCCGATCCATGGAAACGATGCTGTCCGGGGAGAGGGGGAAACCGGTTTCCTTGGCCACCGTGACATCATGCTTCTTCCCATCGGTGATCGTTACAAACGACGGCATCGCCCCGGAATGGTCATAGAGACAATGCATCTTAATCGCCCCCTTGGTCTTTCTGAACTTTGCCCAGGGAAAGACCGAGAGGCAAAGATCGATCACTGAAGCATCGATCGCATACAACTCATTTTTGAACTTGAACCGATGTTTCGGTGTCAAGTTCTTGCAGCGAGAAAGAAGATGATAGAACAGATCCTCAAATATCTGAAAGCTGCGTTTGTTGTTGGCATCCGAGAATGTGCTCCGATGAACGCCGGTGAGTCCAAGGTGGTACCAGCGGGATTCGTTGGCTTCCAGGCCCGTTATGATATCCCGGATGCTGTCTTTTTGCTTGACCTGGGAGAACAGAATCGTGATATACTGTTGCCACGTCGTATAGGACTTGACGTACCGGTCTCCCTGGTACTGCTGTACGGCTTTTTCGAACTGATATCTCGGTACAAGTTTCAGCAATTCTCCGAAGATCGTTTCCAACGTGCGCATGGCTTGTTCCTCCTTGCTGGAATAGTGTTCTGGCGAATTCTATTATCCAACAATCGAGGTATTCAGGCCATGCCTTTTTAGTTTTTAGCGGACATCAATGTATTTATTATTATAAAGTCAGGGCCAAGGCCGGTGCTGTAGACTCGCCATATTCCAATACGGTGACCGGAGAAAGATAAAGAACGGGATCACGGGGTCTTATTATTTTTTACAGCCATATTAAATCTACAGCTTTAATTGATCTTATGCGTAAGATTTTACGGAGCGATTTAGGAGCGAAAGGAGATATCATCATGGTTCGCGACAAGCTAAAAAGCAAAGGACGGATATCAGCACTGACTTCTTTTAAGGGGCTCACTGTTTGGGGGATCCTCATTTTGTTGATCGCCGGATTCAGTCTTCTCCTGGGATATGACGATCTCCAGGCCGCGCCGCAGAAGAACGAGGACTACGTCGTGATCGGCTGGAACGACCTGGGCATGCACTGCATCAGCCCGAGCTACAAGGAGGTGGCCATCCTGCCGCCGTTCAACAACCTCTGGGTCCAGGTGATCCAGCGGGGCAATCCGCCGAAGATCGTGACATCGGGGATTACGCTGGAATATTCGATCGTGAACAACACCAAGTCGGCGGGCAAGACCGATTTCTGGCAGTATGTCCAGCAGCTCTTCGGCGTCTCGCTAACTGAAGGCACCGGCCTGACCGGCAACGGTCTGTCCGGGACCATGACGCTCGTGGGCGACCACTTCGAGGCCACGGGCATTCCGGTGACGCCCTATGACGACAACATGCACTGGAACCCCTACCAGACAGCGGTCGTGAAGCTCAGGACAATGTCCGGCGGCACGCCGAAGAAGACCGAGGTCGTCCTGCCGGTCTCGGACGAGATCAATTGCAGCCAATGCCACGCGCAGGGCATGGACGGCACCGTCAATCTTCCCGTCGATCCTTCAACCGGTGCGGCGGGAACCACGGACGTGGACCTGAACATCCTGATGGTCCATGACTACTATCACGGACTGAACGGCGTGACCTCGACCGGCCCGAACCTCGTGAACATGCGTCCGGTGCTCTGCGCAAAGTGTCATCCGAGCAATGCCCTCGGCGCTCCTGGTCAGCCCGGCGTCAAGTCACTTTCCCTTGCCATGCACAACTGGCACAACGGAGTCCAGCGCGCTCCGGACGCCACGTGCTATTCCTGCCATCCGGGCCAGCTCACCCAGTGTCTCCGGACCGGCATCGGCGGCATGGGATACCTCGGCAGCGTTCCTTCCTGCCAGACCGGATCGTGCCATGGAGGCATTGCCGGCGTTGCGAACCCGAGCCGGGAACCGTGGCGCTCGGAGCCGACGTGCGGGCAGTGCCATGGAATCAATTACTCTACGGGCTCGGATCTCTATCGCCACGCGAAGGGCCACGGCGGCCTTTACTGTGCCGCGTGCCACAACAGCCCGCATGCATGGTGGCCGTCGAAGCAGTGGGCCGACAACGCGCAGCCCATGAAGCTCCAGCACAACGCCCAGCCCACCGGCGATTGCGGTGTTTGCCACACCGACAAGCTGAGCGGAAAGAACCCGCATGTAACCGTCTATCCTGCGGTGAAGTGATCGCCGCCGCGGGAATTTCGCATATCAATAAGAGTTTTGAGGCGGGCTGTGATGCCCGCCTTTTTTATTTCCGACCCTCCCCAATACCACCCTCTTGCAGCAAGAAGGCAGAAATAAATTAACGAATGCATTTTTTTGCTTTACATCGCCTCGAAAATATGCTTTAGTACTTTCTAACGGACATTTTTCGATCATTCTTTTGTTGTAGCAGCGCGGTAAATTTTCACAAACGGTTTTCCTGAAAAGCGATTTTCATTTTTTAAAGGAGAACGGCCATGGCGCGAGACGCATGCTTCGAAAAAACCGCTCTGAGCATTGATGTCTGCGGAGGTCATCAAAAAAATGAAGTGTACGCCGCGGGGAACAAGGGCCTCGCGGAGGCAGCGTGGTCAACCGCGAATGAAAGGCCGATAGAGGGCTTCGATCCGGAAAGTTGCGATGGGCCGAACCAATTAAGGTTCACGGTCATTGGCCTGATCTTTTTGGTATTCGGCATTTTCCCGGGGGTGCACCTCGGAAGATCCGCGGCGCTGGCCATCCTTGGCAATTTGCCGGGCGGGGCGATCAGTTCGACCTGGCTCGTCAAGGCCGCAATTATTGCGGGAATAGGGGCCGGCATTATCTGCGCGGCAGCGATAAGCGTTGTCGTTGCCGGCCTTCTGTGCGCGGCTGTTGATTATCTGGCATTCCCCTCCGTCGCAAGGGGAGAGAGAAGATCGCCGGTCCGCAGAGAACAAGCCTGAAAGGAACAATCAGCCTTTTCGTAGCGGAAGTTTTTCATTTCCGTTTCCTCCCCGTTCCTGTCGTTTCTTCTGACCCTCCTCGTTTTTCGTGCTTTTTCTCCCGGAGTTTATGGATTTTTGCAGGAAGTTGTGTTATGATGAACACTCTCAACGTATTGATTTTTGCCCCTCCTGTCTGGAGAGAAATGTTGCACCGGTTGAGGTGGAGCAGATGAAGCGTGATATCTGGGTCCTTTTGTTCGGCCTCGGCGTTTTACTTTTCGGCTGGCCTTTCCTGACTATCTTCCAAGACTGGCTCACGTACTACCTGTTTATCGTCTGGATCGTCTTTATCGGGCTCCTTTTTCTGACATCGACCTTTTCAAATCGGGAGGACGGAGGAAACTAAGTGTTTTCGCCCTGGGTTCTGCTTGCCGTCATTCTCGGTTACCTTCTGCTCCTTTTTTCCGTGGCCTACGCCGCGGAACGAAAGGAACGGCAGGGGAAAAGCCTCGTCTCAAATCCGTACGTCTACTCGCTGTCCCTGGCCGTCTACTGCACCTCCTGGACATTTTACGGCAGCGTGGGCAAGGCCGCGAACGCGGGCCTGAGCTTCCTGACGATCTACCTCGGCCCCACGCTCATGGCGGCGCTCTGGTGGATCGTGCTCCGGAAGATCGTCTATCTTTCCCGGGAGAACAGGATCACCACGATCTCCGACTTCATCTCGTCGCGGTACGGCAAGTCCCTCGGCCTTTCCATCCTGGTCACCATCGTGGCGGTCGTCGGCATCACGCCCTATCTGGGACTCCAAATCAAGGCTGTCATGACGACGTTCTCCCTGCTCTCGGGCAGGCCAGAGGGGAGCCACGCGGCCGGGTGGTTCATCTCGGCCTTGCTCGGGATTTTCGCCGTGATTTTCGGCGCGCGCAGGCTCGACGCCTCCGAGCGCCACGGCGGCCTGGTTTTCGCCGTGGCCTTCGAATCCGCCATCAAGCTCCTCGCGTTCCTCCTCGTCGGCTTCTTCGTCACCTACGGGCTCTTTAACGGGTTCGGCGATATCTTCGGAAAGATCCAGGCCGGCCCTTATGCCTCGCTCATGAAACTCGGACCGGGGTCTCCGGTGAGCCTCCTTGAATGGACCTCGCTTACCTTCCTGTCCATGATGGCCATCCTGTTCCTGCCCCGCCAGTTCCATGTGGCCGTGGTGGAGAATTTTTCCACGAGCCACATCAAAAAGGCCATGTGGCTTTTTCCGTTGTATCTGTTCCTGATCAACATATTCGTCTTGCCCATAGCGTACGGCGGCCTGCTCAAGGGCGGCGTCCAATCGAGCGCAGACTACTTCGTGCTGAGCATTCCGCTGCGCTTCGGTCGCCCGTTCCTGGCGCTTTTCGTGTTCATCGGCGGATTTTCCGCCGCCACGGCCATGGTCATCGTGGAGTCCGTTGCGCTCAGCACGATGGTGATGAACAGTTTCGTCATGCCTACCCTCTGGGACCTGCGGGCTTTCCGGAACTTCTCCGCGGTAATGCTGAACATCAAGCGGGTCGTCATCCTCGGGTGCGTGTTTCTGGGGTATACCTTCGCCGTACACATTGGAGAGTTTTACAGCCTCGTGGATATCGGGCTCAAGTCCTTCGAGGCGGTCACGATCTTTGCGCCCTCGATTCTGCTCGGGCTCTACTGGAGGGGCGGCAATAAGAAGGGGGCGATCGCCGGAATCATCGCGGGGTTCAGCGTCTGGGTATATACGCTGCTTATCCCCGCGCTCATGCGCGCCGGGATCATCGAACCGGGCGGCTTCCTGGAGTTCGTTTTCCAGTCGACGCTCCTCAAGCCCACGGCGCTCTTCGGCCTCGAAGGCCTCGACCGCTGGAGCCATTCCTTGTTCTGGGGCCTGCTGCTGAACCTCCTGTGCTACGTCGGCGTTTCGATCTTCACCCGGCAATCGGACGCCGAGACGCGCCAGGCCATCATCTTCGTGGACTCCTACTCGCCGCTCCAGTTTTCGCAGACGCACCGCCCCGCGGACATCGCCGAAATCGAGGACATTCTCGGCCAGTACATAGGCCCTGCGGAAGCGCGCGAGGCGGTGGACGGATTTTTAAAGAGGAACAGGCTCAACCGGCAGTCGATGCCCCGCGAGTGGCTGCTCAAGCTCAGGGAAGAGGCGGAGCGGATCCTCTCGGGCGCCCTCGGCCCCTCCATCAGCACCCTCGTATTTCAGGACCGGATCGTCCTCACGCATGATGAGTCGCTCCTTGTTTCGAACTCCATCCGGCAGATATCCCGGAACCTGCGGCTGTCCCGGCAGGAACTTGCCGAAGCGAACCGGCAGCTTGCCCTGCTCAAGGAGTTCAGCGAAAACATCATCGAGAGCCTGCCGCTCGGCGTGGCGACGCTCGACGAGTCGCTGTGCGTGACCTCCTGGAACAGCGGCATGGAAAAAATCACGGGAATGAAAAAAGCCGCCGCTTTGAACCGGGAGGCGGAGCGGCTGCTTTCCTGCCTGGAACCGGGGCTTTTCAGCCGCGGCGTGCGCGAGGGGGAGGTCACCTGCACGCGGAACTTCGACCCGCAAGTCGTTCTGAAAGGGCATCTCAACGGGCTTTCGGGCGAGCAGAAGGGCTATGTGCTGGTGCTCGAAGACATCACGGAGAAGAAAAAAATCGAGGAGGAGCTCTTCCATGCAACCAAGCATGCGAGCGTGGGCAGGCTCGCTGCGGGCGTGGCCCACGAGATCGGCAACCCGCTCGCGTCCATCTCGTCCCTCGTGCAGGAGCTTTTGACGGAAAACGCGTCGTCCTTCGAGAGGGAATCGCTTTCCACCATCAAACAGCACGTGCACCGCATCGCGCGGATCCTGCGCAACCTGGGGGACTTCGCCCGGCTCTATCCGCGCCAGAAAGTGCCGACCGATCTTAAGGCCGTTCTGGAAAACACGCTCAGTCTCGTGCGGTACGACAGGAACTTCCGGAAGGTCGCTGTCCATGCGGACGTGGAGGACACGCCGCCGCTCAGGATAGACCCGGACCAGATGCAGCAGGTGTTCCTGAACCTCATTCTGAACGCGCGGGACGCCATGCCTGACGGAGGAAGCCTCAACATCTCCGTGAAGCAGGTGAACGGAAGCGTTGAGATGCGCTTCGCCGACACGGGGAACGGCATCGACTCCGAGGTCAGGGACAAGATTTTCGACCCCTTCTTCAGCACCAAGGGGCCGACCAAGGGCACGGGGCTGGGGCTTTCCATCTGCTACGGCATCATCAAGGACCACGGCGGCACGATCGAGATCGACTCGGAAAAGGGCAGGGGGACGCAGTTTATCATCAATATCCCGGTGGCGGCGTAGAGGGAGGAAACCGTTCAAACGCTTAAACGTTGGAACGATATTCGCGAAACGAGGTCGTATGTCCAAAAACATTTTGATCGTCGAAGACGAGGAAACGCTGCGGGAATCCATCAAGCGGATTTTCGCCAAGGAAGGGTTCGCCGTGGACGGCGCGGAGTCCGCGGAGAAGGGGCTCGCCCTGCTCGAAGCGAACGGCTATGATGTGATCATTACGGACATCATCCTGCCGGGCATGGACGGCATCGAGATGCTCGTTAAAGTGCGGGAACAGAACCCCGACCAGATTGTTATCGTCATTACGGCCTACGCGTCGCTCGACACCTCGATCAAGGCCCTTCGCGCCGGAGCCTATGACTACATCATGAAACCGATCATCCACGAGGAGATCAAGCAGATCGTCAAAAATGCGCTCCGTCAGAAGGGCCTCCAGGCCGAGAACGCGCTGCTCAGGCGTGAAATCGGGAAGACCTATGATTTCAGCAGCATCATCGGCGAGAGCCCGGCGCTCAAATCCATTCTCCGGGAGATAAAAAGGGTCGCCGACGCGAAAAGCAGCGTGCTTCTGCTGGGCGAGACCGGCACGGGCAAGGAGCTTTTCGCCCGCGTCATCCACCACAACAGCCCGCGGGACGCCATGCCCTTTGTCCCGATCAATTGCTCAGCCATTCCGGAAAACCTCCTCGAGACCGAGCTTTTCGGGCATGTGCGCGGCGCCTTCACGGGAGCGGTCGCAACCAAGAAGGGCATCCTTGAGGAGGCGGAAGGCGGCACGGTATTTCTGGACGAGATCGGCGACATGGGCCTTCAGCTCCAGGCAAAATTGCTCCGGGTCATCGAAGACCAGGTCATCCGGCCCCTGGGCAGCACCAAAGGCGCCAAGGTGGACATCCGGTTCATCACCGCGACCAACAAGGACCTCGCGGCCGCGGTGAAGGACGGCTCGTTTCGTGAAGACCTCTACTACCGCGTCAATGTCATCTCGTTTGAAATACCGCCGATCCGGGAGCGGAAGGAGGACATCGGCGCGCTCGTGAACCATTACCTTGCCAAGTACGCGCAGGAGATGGGCAGGCAGATTAAAAGCGTCTCCCCGGGGGCCGTGGATATCATGATGGACTACCGGTGGCCGGGGAACGTGCGCGAGCTCCAGAACGTGATCGAGCGCGCCCTCCTGGTTTCCGAGGGAAATGTGGTCGGCCCCGAACATTTGCCGATCGGCATGAAAGCAGCGGCGTCGTTCGAGATGCAGGCATTCGACAGAAAACTGTCGATTGAAGAATACACCAAGGCGTTTATCCAGAAATTCCAGGGCCAATATAACGAGCAGCAACTGGCGGACATGCTCGGCATAACCAGAAAATCTTTGTGGGAGAAGCGCAAAAAATGGGCCGTCCCGAGGGAGCGGTGAGGGAGCAAAACGCGCGCCCCGCGCCGTTCCCCGGGCAGGCAGGACATACCTAATCCGATGAAATTCATCTCTCTTCACGAGGCAATCCTGAACAGTATGAGCGAGGCCGTTTATGTCATCGGCCGGGACATGCGCATCCAGTATGCGAACCCGGCCGCCGAGACATTGACGGGATACGCCGTCAGGGATTCCGTCGGAAAACATTGTCACGAAGTTTTCTGCGAGCAGTCGGACCTGTGCCTGGACAACTGTCCTCCCAAGAGGTCCATGCGGGAAAAGACGCCGATCCTCCACCGCGAGGCGGAGACCAGGAGCAGGTCCGGCGGCGTGCGCCAGACCCAGATATCGTTCTCTCCGTTTTTCGAAAATGATGTCTGCGTGGGCGCTGTCATTGTGATGAAGGACATTACCGAGCTCAAAGCGGCAGAGGGGAGGATCCGACAGCAGAACGCGTTCCTTGCCGCGGTCATTGACGCGCTTCCGCATCCTTTTTATGTTATCGATGGGGAAACCTACGAACTCAAACTGGCGAACCGGGCTGCGCACCTGGGCAGTTTGCCGGAAAACGCGACCTGCCATGAACTTTCGCACCGTTGCGCCGTCCCGTGCAGCAGCAGCGATCATCCGTGTCCGCTCGAGAAGGTAAAGGAAACAGGTCTGCCGGTGACGCTGGAGCACAGGCATTGCGGCGCTGACGGCATATGCAGCGACGTCGAGGTCCATGGCTTTCCCATTGCGGACGACAAGGGAAAGGTCATTCAGATGATCGAATACTGCATCGATATCTCGGATCGGAAACAGGCGGCTGAGGAGCGGGAGAATCTCATCCATGAGCTGCAGAATGCTCTCCAGGAGGTTAAGAAATTGAGCGGACTCCTGCCGATCTGCTCCTCCTGCAAAAAGATCAGGGACGACAAGGGGTACTGGAACCACCTTGAACAGTATATCAGCGAACATTCGGCTGCGGAGTTCAGTCACAGCATTTGTCCCGAGTGCGCGCGCAAGATGTATCCGAAGTACTTCAAGAAGTAATTTTCAGGTTTTTCATCGCATTTACCCGGTTACTTTTGGTATCCTGCGTCTGGCAGGCATATTACCATTGGTTACGGGGCTTCAAAAAGGCTTGCTAATTAAGCATTATCCCGCAACACGTGCAAGCCGGATCATCCTGCCGGCGCATCCC
>DASWAB010000231.1:0-3243 GCA_036391375.1 Nitrospirota bacterium | reverse complement strand
GGGCGGCGGGCGCGGCCGACCCATTGGAGGGCGGCGTCCGCGCCGCGATCGCGGGCAACGTGATCGATTTCGGCATTTACGAGAGCATTGATCTGGACCGTTCCGTGGAGGAGTCATTCCTCCTGCCTCTGCCTGCCGCCGAATACCGGGCCTTTGCCCGGGCGGTTAATGACGCCCGCCGCATTCTCTATCTCTGCGACAACGCCGGAGAGATCGTCTTTGACCGCGTCCTTGTAGAAATCCTGCGCGACAGGGGCAAGGACGTGATTGCGGCGGTCAAGGGCTCTCCGGTGATCAACGACGCGACGCGGGACGACGCTGCCGCTGCCGGACTTTCCGGATGCGCGACAGTCATCGACAACGGGAACGACGGCATCGGCACGCTGCTCGAGGCGTGTTCCGCCCGGTTCATGCAGGAATACCGATCCGCCGACATCATCATCAGCAAGGGGCAGGCAAATTACGAAACGCTTGTGCAGGAGCGGGATGAGCGCGTCTTTTTTCTGTTCAAGGTGAAGTGCGGAGTCCTGGCTTCATTCCTCAAAAGGCCGGAAGGGGACATTGTTATCTCGGGAGGGAGAAATTAGTGCGGAGTTTGGATGGGAATCAAAAAATCTGCAATCCAATGAGTCCCGTTCCATGCGGGCAGAGATAGTGAAAATCGACCCCACTCGCCCGGAGACGGCGTTCTCTCGGTGCCGGGGCGTGATATTCTCGGGCGGGGTGATCGTGTATCCGACGGACACTTTTTACGGGCTCGGCTCGGACCCGAAGAACCCCGCAGCACTAAGGAGGCTTTTCGAGATCAAGGGGAGGCGGACGGACCAGCCTATTCTGCTCCTCATCAGCGGTCCCGCCGAGGTCATGAACTGGGCCGCCGAGGTCACTCCCCGCGCAGAAGAGCTGATGAAAAGGTTCTGGCCCGGACCGCTTACGCTTGTGTTCAAGGCAAAGGCGAATGTAGCCCCGGAGCTCACAGCGGGGACCTGCGCCATCGGGCTCCGAGTGCCCGGGTCCGGGCTTACCCGTGAACTGCTCAGGTCCCTCGGCATCGCGCTTACCGGCACGAGCGCGAACCGCTCCGGAGGCCCTGACCCCCGCACGGCGGAGGAAGCGGCGGCTTCACTCGGCGCCGCGGTGAATCTCATCCTCGACGGAGGGGCAGCGCCGGGAGGGAAACCATCGACGGTCGTGGATGTGAGGTCTGACCGGCCACGAGTGCTCCGTGAAGGAGCGGTCCCGTCGAGGGACATTACGGGATAAAAATCAAAATGTTATCAATATAGAAATAAAATTCTGAAGATTAATCTGGAAGATTATCACGAATGACACGAATAAAATTAAGAAATCCAGCTTTCATTTGTGCTATTCGCGTCGTTCGTGGGATTCGTGGTTATGTTTTTGACTTCGGTTATCCGGGTTAGGAAGGGCGATTGAATGAAGAAAATATTCGTGCTCGACACCAATGTTCTGCTCCACGATCCGCGTGCGGTCTTCTCCTTTGAAGACAATGACGTGATCATTCCGATCGTGGTGATCGAGGAACTGGACAAGTTCAAGAAGGGAATCGATGAGATCGGCAGGAACGCGCGCCAGGTTTCGCGCATCCTCGATGAACACCGGCAGAAAGGCAAGCTTTCGCAAGGCGTGCCGCTCGAGGGAGGCGGGAACCTGCGCGTGGAGCTGAACCACCAGTCGCCGGACCGCCTGCCGAGCGAGCTTATCGCCGCAAAGGCGGACAACCGGATACTGGCGACAGCCCTCAACCTGAAGCACGACGATCTGCCGGTGGTCCTCGTCACCAAGGACACGAACCTCCGCATCAAGGCGGACGCCGTGGGACTGCGGGCGGAAGATTATGAATCGGACACCATCACGCTCGATGATCTGTATTCCGGAGAGATCGAACTGCCGGTCGAACCGGGCGCGATCGACGAGTTCTACGCGAAAGGCGAACTCGCGCCGAAAAGCGATCCCAAGCCTTTTCCCAACCAGTTCCTGCTGCTCAAAAACAACGCCAACCCTTCCCAGACGGCGCTCGCGCGATACAATCACCAGAAGGGGGTTCTGATACCCATCATGAGCGCGAAGCACGGGGTGTGGGGCATCAGCGCACGGAACAAGCAGCAGCAGTACGCGCTCGACCTGCTTATGAACGATGATATCCGCCTGGTCACGCTGGTGGGCAGAGCGGGCACGGGCAAAACGCTTCTGGCGCTGGCCGCGGGGCTGGAGAAGACAATCGAGGCCCGCGCGTTCCAGCGGCTGGTTGTCTCGCGCCCCGTGTTCCCGCTGGGAAAGGACATCGGGTTTCTCCCCGGCGACATCGAGGAGAAGCTCCGGCCCTGGATGCAGCCGATCCGCGACAACCTCGATTTTCTCATGGGCGTCTCCGCCGTGGCGGGCAGGGCAAAAGGCAAGAAGGACCTCCAGAGCCTCTTCGACCTCGGCATGATCGAGGTGGAGCCGCTGACGTACATCCGCGGCCGGAGCATGCCGAACCAGTATCTCATCGTGGACGAGGCGCAGAACCTGACGCCGCACGAGATCAAGACGATCATCACGCGCGCGGGGGAGGGAACCAAGGTCGTGCTGACGGGGGACCCTTACCAGATCGACAACCCCTACATCGACTCGTCGAGCAACGGACTGACCTTCGTGGTCGAGCGGTTCAAGGAAGAGCCGATCGCGGGCCATATTACGCTCGTCAAAGGCGAGCGTTCCGACCTCGCCGAACTCGCGGCGACATTGTTGTAAGAGAGAAGATATTTGCGACGCTACTTCCCGAAGGGGGGAGGGAGAAAGACCATGCGGGAACAGGATCAGTCGATAAAAAAATTATTTTTGACCGTGAGTGCACTGGCGTCAGGCTTTGTGCTTGTGGAGGCCGTCCTGCAATTCTTCGGCACGAGCCTCTGCTTTACCGAGGGATGCAAACTGACCGCCCAATACACGAGGTTCGGAGACCTTTCGGTTCTCCTTATCGGGTTTCTTACGTTTTCCTCGCTGGCTGCGCTCACTGTTTGCGACCGCTTCTATCATGCAACGTGGACGGGGTCCCTCATAAACCTGATCCTCGTTGTCGCGCTCGCCTGCGAGGGGTTTTTTATGGGGTATCTGATGTTCCGGATACACACCTTCTGTCTTTTCTGCGTTATCATCTTCGGCCTGATGGCCATACTCGGCCTCCTCAGGCTTTTCTCCGGGGAGCGGGGAATGATCGCGGGGTTTGCGGCCATGGCC
>DASWAB010000230.1:0-6289 GCA_036391375.1 Nitrospirota bacterium | reverse complement strand
GGAGCGCTTCGAAGTCCTTCAGTGAAAGGAGCATGTCCTGGTCCTCGAACTCCCTCGTAATAATAAGAAGATGGTGTTCCACGACATTGAATTTGTTCAGGACCGCGATGTGGGTGTCAGAAACATCCGCTACCGTGAGTTTTTTCTCGGGCGGGAGAAAAGGGTTTATGGTTTTCCCTTTTCGTGAAGCTTCCTCCTGTTTTTTCCGCGCTTCGACCTTGCGTTCAAGGCTCGCCAGCACCCTGATAAAAAACCGAACGCCGCTGTCTTCAAGAAACGTGTAGTCCGTGGGCACGGGGAAGAGCGCGCCTGATTGGAGCGCCTGTTCCGTGGTCTTGACGATGGCCTGCCACAGTGTGCCTTTCTTAAGCGTCATGATTTTACCCGTAGTCCGGAAAACCGAGAGTATGGAAGTGGATTATAGCATATCGGAAAGGAAAATCGAATACCGCAGTGGGGACTGCGGTAATAATGATTTTACAGCCGGAATAATTTGCTATTGGGTACGGGCTTTCAGACAAACTTGCTGGGGTGCACGCCGTGCGTCTCTCGTTATGCGGCTTTGTGCCTCTGCCGGTAAATGATTCTTCCCCGCGTCAAATCGTAAGGGGAAAGCTCAACGGTAACCGCGTCTCCCGGCAGGATCCTTATGTAGTGCATCCTCATCTTGCCGGATATATGCGCCAGTACGGTCTGCCCTGTCTCGAGTTTAACCCTGAACATGACATTGGGAAGCGCTTCCGTGACTTTTCCCTGTACCTCTATGGTGTCTTCTTTCGACATCTGCAGAACTCCCTGCGACCATACAATATAATTATAACGCATCCAGGCGAAAAGCGGAGAACAAAAAGCCGATAGCAATTAATAGGTCGTGGGATGGACAGCCGGACGCGGAGAAAAGATCAGGAAAAGTGTTCAACAATTGCTGCGGCGAGCAGGGGGAACATAATTTCGTGGTGGCCGGTGATGGCGAAGCCCTTGCCCCCGCCCTGGGTCGGGCGGCGCACGACATTGGTGTTCGGCCGGTAGTGCTGGACAAAGTCCATGTTCACCGTGCTGAAATGCCTGAGCGGGTAGCCGAGGTTTCGGCAGAGGGTCACCGCCTTGAGGAATATCTCCGGCAGAAGGACGGCCGAGCCGAGGTTTATATACACTCCCCCTTCAAGCCCGGACACGAGCGTGCAGAAGGTCTGGAAATCGCGGTGCGCGGCCTCACCCGTCGCCTTGCCGTCGAAGGAAGGATGCATGTGGATGATGTCTGTCCCGATTGCGATATGGACCGTCACAGGAACGCCCAGGCGGCGTCCTGCGGCGAGCAGGCTTTTGCCTTTGTACGGGAAATCGCCGTTCTGGATCATCCGGCCGACTGCCGCCCCGATGCCTTCGTCTGCGGCCGCCGAGCGGATCGCCGTATTGAGCATGCTGCCGGTTTCCTCGGCCATGCCGAAAGCGCCGGAAAGGATCTCCTTGTCCACGTCCTCGGAGGTCTGGCCGATGAACGCAAGCTCGAAATCATGGATGATCCCTGCGCCGTTGAGCGCAAGGCTCGTGATGATCCCGCGCTCCATCAAATCGATGATGACGGGATTCAGCCCGACCTTGATCGAATGGGCCCCCATGCCGAGCATGACCGGCCGTCCGTCCTTTCGCGCCTGGACGATCGCGGCGACCACTTCTTTAAAATGCTTTCCAGCGAGGATGTCCGGGAGAGACGAAAAAAAATCGTTGAAAGAAGAGCCTTTTTTGTGCGGACGGGAGAAGTCCCCGATCCGGACCTTGCTTTCGCGGTCCTTGAGCGAATATGATCGAATGCGGGTGAAGTCGATTTTGTCCATGCGTTTCTACCCGGCTTTGCCGAAGAGCGCCTCGTCCACCAGTTGGCAGATGACGTGGCCCAAGGCTATATGGGTCTCCTGAATCCGGGGCGTAGCCCTGGTCGGCGCGATGAAAGCGTAGTCCGCCATGCCTGCCAGCGTTCCGCCGGAGCCGCCGGTAAAGACAACGGTCTTCATGCCGTTTTTCTTCGCCGTTTCCATCGCCTTGATGACGTTCGGCGAGTTGCCGCTGGTGCTGATGCCGATTACCACATCGCCCCTCTGCCCGAGGGCCGCGAGCTGCTTCGAGAACACCTGCGAATAGTCATAGTCATTGCTGATGCTCGTGAGAACAGCCGTGTCGGTGTTCAGCGCGAGTGCGGGGAGCGGCGGCCGCTCCATGAGAAAGCGGTTTACGAACTCGGCGGCGATGTGCGATGCGTCCATGGCGCTCCCGCCGTTGCCGAAGAGGATGACCTTTTTGCCCTCGCGGAAGGCCTGGGCGATAAGCTGGACGACGTCAGCGATTTTTTCCGCGTTCTCCCGGGCGAACCTGACTTTTACCTGGGCGCTCTCCTCGAATATGGTTATGATATTTTCTCTCATCTCTCCTAAAACAGCAACCAGCCGGAAACAAACGCTTGCGACAAGACACAGCGGCGCGAAGAAAATCAGCTTTTGCTAACGGGGTACCCTCCGCGTCTTCGCGGTGAATGTTTCAGTTTTGCCAGTCATTATAGGAGAAGATGAATAAATGTCAAGGTGAAAAGGCTGGCCGAATTGCAGGAACTAAAAAAAGTAGGGCCCCGGCACAACTGCTTATGCGCCGGGGCTTCGGAGGAAGAATCTGCGTACATCCCTGCGCCCTGTCGCCGGGCGGCAAGGCGGCCGCAGATCGATAGGCAAAAGTTACTTTCTATTATTTTTATAACATATTTATTATGTTTTGTCAAGTTTTTTTGTTGTTAGCGGATGCCGGCTTCTCTCTGCAAAAAATCAGACAATATTCCGTATTCATCGACCGTCAGCGTCTCTGCCCTTCGGCTGAGGTCGATGCCGGCTGCGTCCCCGGTCATGTCCATTTTTTCCCGTGGGATGTCGAGCTGCCTGAGAGCGTTCCTGAGCGTTTTTCTTCGCTGCGAAAACGCAGCCTTGACCACCCGGAAGAAGAATGCCTCGTCCCTGACCGGAACGGCGGGGCTGCTGCGTAGTATTAGCGTGATGACTGTCGAGTCCACCTCGGGCCTGGGCGTGAAGGCCCCCGGCGGGACCTTGAATTCCATCCTCGGGACCGTGTAATACTGTACGAGCACCGAGAGGTAGCCGTATTCCTTGCCTCCGGGCTGCGCTGCTATGCGTTCGGCGACCTCCTTCTGCAGCATGAGCGTGAGACTGATGAATTTGCCGGAGTGCGCAAGGAGTTCCTGGATTATCGGGGTGGAAATATAATAGGGAAGGTTGGCAACGACTTTCCATGCGCCGGAAAGGGAGCCATAAGGATACTCCAATGCGTCTGCATGCACGAACTCGACGTTTTGCACGGAACGAAACTCATTTTGCAGATGGGGTATGAGCCGGTCGTCCAGTTCGATGGCGAGGACCTTGCGCGCCCGCGCCGCGAGCACGCGTGTGAGATGCCCGAGCCCCGGTCCGATCTCAAGAACCAGGTCTTCACCGCCGATCTTTGCGGCGTCGGCAATCCTGCCGAGATAGTGCGGGTCCCTGAGGAAATTCTGCCCAAGGGACTTTTTTGCCCGGATCAACATGGCCATGGGTTATTCTAACACGGCTCTTTTACCCGCTGCCCTGCGCCGCGATCAGATCGTGAATTTCAACGAAGGCGTCAAACCAGTTTTCATCAGAAATCGTATCGATGGCAGCTCCCGTAATATAGGAGTCCTTGACGGCGTAACAGTACCTGACCGAGATGCCGAATGATATCTCGCGGGAAAGCAGCAAAGAAATCGCAATGATGCACGCCGAGCGCTCTTCCCGGCTAAACGACACAGGGGACTCGAAGAGAATGCCGTTCCTGCTGAAATTGCCGAGCGTAGCGGGCACGAACCCGTCGCCGCTCTTTACCCAAAGCTTGATGTATTGCCGGCAGCCGGCGGGAACGTCGTATCGCTCTTCGCGTCTTTTTTCGGGGAATGCTTCCGGCGCGTTACCGGCAGAGTCCGTCTTCTCAGTCATAGTCTTGAGCCATCCTGTCAGTCGCGAGGGGGGAAGCGCGATTTCAAGAAAACCGCCTGAGAGTCAGGCCCCGGCTCCCACGGGAAAATACATGCCACTTGGACGAATGTAATCTAAATGCCCGAAAAGGTCAAGCGGTTCCCGGGAGCGGGCATGGCATGGTTCACGTTGCAAAAAATTATTTTACCTTATTGCACCCGCATTCTGGGATCGAGCTTGTCCCGGAGAAAGTCGCCGAGAATATTGAAGCTGATCACCGTGACGCTGATGGCGAGGCCCGGAAATATCACCATCCAGGGCGCTGAATTGATGTAGGAACGGTTCAGGCTGATCATCGAGCCCCAGGTGGGGGTGGGGGGCTGGACGCCGAGGCCGAGGAACGAGAGCGCGGCTTCGAGCAGGATAAACCCGCCGACCCGCAGACTGCCCGCAACGAGGATCAGCGGGAGGGCGTTCGGGAGAATGTGGCGGTATAAGATCCTTGCGGGAGAGGCGCCGAGGGCGCGCGACGCCTCCACGTACGTGTGCTCTTTGAGCGAAAGCGTAATGCCGCGCACGAGACGCGCAAACCCGGCCCAGCTCACGAGCGTGATCGCAAGCATGGCCGACGCGAGGCCCGCCGGCATGACCGCGCTGATGCCGATGGCCAGAAGAAGGCTGGGGAAAGCCAGAAACACGTCGAAGGCCTGCGAGAGAACAGCGTCAATCCTGCCGCCGAAATACCCGGCGATCAGTCCGAAGAAAATGCCGATGCCGAGGGAAAGGGCCGAAGCGATGATCCCCACGGCGAGCGATATCCGCGAGCCGTAAATCACGCGCGAGAGGATGTCCCGGCCCTTGCTGTCCGTGCCGAAAAGATGCGCCTTGCCCGGCGGCTGCCTGAGATTGTCGAGGTCCATGGCGAGCGGGTCATAGGGAGCGAGAGACGGTCCGATGAGGGCGGTCGCTGCGAGGAGCAGAAGCAGGACCGAAGCGATCAGCGCAGGGGTGTTTCTGGTCAGGTCTTTCAGCGACAAATCGTTCAGCATGACCGTTAGTCTTAAGCTCCTTATTTTCTCCTAGGCTCTTCAAAGCCCTGGGCTCAGAACTCCGCGTCCGGACCGTTACGCTTCGCCTTTTATCCGCACCCGCGGATCCAGAAAATGATAAGAGATGTCCACCAGGAGGTTCATGGTCACGAAGACAACAGCTCCGAAAAGCACGACACCCATGATCACGGGATAGTCGCGCTTTAAAATACCGTCGAGGGCGTAGCGGCCCAGGCCGTCCCAGCCGAATATGGTCTCGGTCAGGACCGCGCCGTTCAGATAGGAGCCGAGGTCGAGGCCGATGAGCGTGACGATCGGAATAAGCGAGTTTTTGAGCGCGTGCTTGAAGACGACAGACATTTCGGACAGTCCCTTTGCCCGGGCCGCCGCTACATAGGGCTGGGAGAGCGTTTCGAGCATGGACGATCTCGTCACTCGCGTGATGTAGGAAAGCGAAAACGTTCCGAGCGTCGCGGCCGGCATCACGATATACATGAGGCCGCCGCCCCCCATGCCGGACGGAGGGAGCCACCGGAGATACAACGCGAAGACAAGCATGAGCGCAAGCCCCAGCCAGAAGACCGGAATCGATATGCCTCCCACGGACAGAAGCGTTACGAGGCGGTCCCAGCTCGTGCCGCGCTTTACCGCCGCGAACACGCCCAGGCCGATGCCGAGGCTCGATGCGAAGAGCATCGCCGCGAGCGCCAGCCTGACAGTGTTTGGAAATTTCTGGACAAGGTCGTCGGCGACTCGTTGCTGGGTGTAGAGGGACCTTCCGAGTTCTCCCGAAGAAATAAGCTTCAGGTATCCGGCGTATTGGCGGATGAGAGATTTATCATGGCCGAGTTCGGCGCGAATGCGCGCGACGGTCTCCGGCGAGGCCCGTTCGCCGACCATGCTCGTTACCGGATCGCCGGGCAGGGAATGCATCAGAAAAAAGGTAATGAGCGTGATGCCAAACAGGGTGGGAATAAACAGGAGGACTCTTTTGAAGATATAGAGCGCCATCTTGGGTTTCAATCTTACACAATACCGGAAGAAACCGCAACGGGAAAATGTACGGGGAATAAAGCCTTGAAACAGTGCGGCGGCCTACCGCTTTCCCTTCCTCGACTTCGGCACATAATACTGCGTGCCCTGCTTCATCGAGGCGATTTGCTTTAAAAGGTCGTCGAGGTCTTCCCGGCGGTGGACATAGTCGATGTCCGAGGTGTTGATGACCAGAAGCGGCGTGTCGTTGTAGCGGAAAAA
>DASWAB010000229.1:0-3414 GCA_036391375.1 Nitrospirota bacterium | reverse complement strand
TTACCGAGCCTCATCTGATGCGGTCCTTCCGTTTCAATAACATCCGCGGCGACCATGCTCGCCGCGCCAAGGCCGACGATGAACGCCGCATTTTCCGTTCCCGGCCTCAAACCGCGCTCGTGCCCCGCCCCGTGCAAGAGCGGCGGGAGCTTTCGACCGCTTTTGATATACAGCGCTCCGATCCCCTTGGGCGCATAAAACTTGTGCCCCGCCACGGTCAGAAAGTCCACGCCGAGATCCTCGACCTTCACGCGGACTTTTCCGACGCTCTGGGCCGCATCCGTGTGAAACAGCACCCCCCGGGAAGACGCAATCCGGGCGAGTTCCCCGATGTCCTGGATGGTCCCGACTTCATTATTAGAGTGCATGATCGTAACCAGCGCGGTATCGGGAGTGATGGCCTTCTCAAGCCCAGCCGGGTCAACCAGCCCGAAACGGTCGACCGGAAGGTAGGTTACACGATACCCAAAAAGCTCAAGATGACGGCAAGGCTCCAAAACAGCGGGATGCTCGATTTGTGAGGTTATAAAATGCTTCCCCTTGCCCGCGGCCTTGGCAATCCCCTTGATCACCATATTGTTCGATTCCGTGGCCCCGCTCGTGAAGACGAGCTCCGTGGGTTCGCATCCGATGAGAAGCGCCAGGCGTTCGCGTGCCTGTTCGATCCCTGCACGGCAGGCGGCGCCGAAGCTGTGGCTGCTCGATGGATTGCCGTATTTGTCCTTCAGATACGGCAGCATCTCGTGCAGGACACGGGGATCAACAGGAGTGCTTGCGTTGTAGTCGAGATAGATATGAGCCATAAAAAGAATTTGCCGTGGCAGGAATATTTTTCCCTTTTCCGGTCACGAATTTCCAAACATCCCCGTGGTGAGATATCGCTCGCCCACATCCGGGAAGATCGTCACGATCCGCTTGCCCTTGCCGAGACGCGCAGCGACTTGCAGCGCAGCCCAGCACGCCGCGCCAGAAGAAACCCCCACGAGCACCCCTTCCTCCTGCGCGAGCCGCTTCGCCGTGTCCGCGGCCTGGTCGTTCGTGACCTGGATGATCTCGTCATATACCTTGGTATTCAGGATGGGAGGCACGAAACCCGCGCCGATCCCCTGGATGATATGGCGACCCGGCTGGCCTCCGGAAAGCACCGGAGACGCGGCGGGTTCGACGGCAAAAATCTTTATGTTCTTGTATTTCCGTTTGAGGACTTCGCCCACGCCCGTGATCGTCCCGCCCGTGCCCACGCCCGCCACGAACGCGCCGATCTCCTTCGCCCCCATCGCGGCGATGATTTCCTTTGCCGTGGTCCTCCGGTGGACCTGCGGGTTCGCGGGATTCCCGAACTGGTCGGGTTTGAAATATCCCTTGCCGGACGCTACGATCTCGTCCGCCTTTGCGATAGAGCCCTTCATGCCCATGTCCGCCGGCGTGAGCACGAGTTTCGCGCCAAATGCTTCAAGCAGCCTGCGGCGCTCGACGGTCATTGACTCCGGCATGGTGAGGACGACGGAATAGCCCTTGACCGCGGCGATCATCGCAAGTCCGATTCCCGTGTTGCCGCTCGTGGGCTCGACGATGGTCATGCCCTTCTTGAGTTTCCCCTTCTTCTCAGCGTCCTCGATCATGGCGAGCGCCGGCCGGTCCTTCACGCTTCCGCCGGGGTTGAACCCTTCGAGTTTTGCCCAGACTTCAGCGTCACCCGCGCCCACAAGACGGAAAAGCCTTACCAGGGGCGTGTTCCCGATCAGATCAAGTATGGTCCTGGCCCTGGTCATGGTCATCCTTTCTGAAGTCCGCACTCCATGCTCGGCACTTCACATTCAACGTTCCGCATGGCGGTCACAATATCCTCGACCGCGAGGACTGCTCCGCCCGGCCTGCCGTAGAACGATACCACGGCCCTTCCATTCACCGCGAGCCTCACGTCTTCCACCATCTGGCCCATGTTCATCTCGACAACGAGGAATCGCTGAACGCGCTCCGCAACCGAGGCGATGATCCTCTCGGGAAAGGGAAAGAGCGTGATTGGCCGTATGAGCCCGGCCTTGATCCCTTCGGACCGCGCGTGGCAGACCGCCGTCTTTGCGATGCGCGCGGAAGTGCCGAAGGCGACGACCACGAGTTCCGCGTCGTCGATCAGCGCGGTTTCGCACATCACCTCGCGCTCCGCCATGCGTTCGTATTTTGCCCGTAATTTATAGTTCTGCCGCTCCAGAGCGCACTCCTCGCCCGGAAGCATGTACAACGAACGAATGACCTTGCCCGGTCCGTCCTGCGCGCCGGTCAGCGCCCAGGGTTTGTCCACTTTTTTCGGCAGGACTTCGGGTAGTTCCACCGGCTCCATCATCTGGCCCAGCACGCCGTCGCCCAGGATCATCACCGGATTTCGGTACTCATCCGCCTTCTCGAACGCGCGCACGGTCAGATCCACAATTTCCTGAATCGTCGATGGAGCGTAAACGAGAAGTTTATAATCGCCATGGCCCCCGCCCTTCACCGCCTGGAAGTAATCCCCCTGAGACGGCGCGATGTTGCCGAGACCCGGCCCGCCGCGCTGCATGTTCACGACCACCGCGGGGAGTTCCGACGCGGCCATGAACGAAAGCGCCTCCTGCATGAGGCTGATGCCGGGGCTGGACGACGAAGTCATGGCGCGTTCTCCCACGGCTGCGGCGCCGTAAACCATGTTGATGGCGGCGACCTCGCTTTCCGCCTGCACAAACGTGCCGCCGATTCCCGGCAGACGGCGGGCCATAAACTCCGGGATCTCGTTCTGCGGCGTGATGGGGTAGCCGAAATAGCGCCTGCAGCCGGCCTGTACCGCGGCCTCGGCAAGGGCTTCATTTCCGGTTATCAGGACTTTTGTCATGAAAACTTCCCTTTCGCCACGAAGACGCTAAAGGCTCTCGAAGGTTTTCTTCGTGACAACGCTTCTTCGCGGTAGAGTTTTAGCCTTTCATTATTTCCACACTTCAATTGCGACATCAGGGCACATTTCAGCGCAGAGGGCGCAGCCTGTGCATTCCCCCTCTTCGCCGCAGTATTCCACGGCATAATAGCCGCTCTTGTTGAATGTCGCGCCTGCCTTCAACAGTTTTTTAGCGCACGCCGCGGTGCAGAGCTCGCAGCCCTTGCAGTATTCGACGTTGATGACGACCTTGCCCATTATTCGCATTGCTCCTTATTGTTCCGCATTCCGCATTCCGCGTTCCGCATTATGCCCCTCCCCGTTCAATCATTTCCTCGGCATGCTTGACGGTGGCCGCGGTGATAGTCTTGCCGCCGAGCATGCGGCCGATCTCAGCCACGCGCTCACCCGTTTCTAGGAGCCGGACCTCCGCGCCCGTCCGTCCGTTTTTCACGGACTTCGACACGCCGTAATGATTCGTGGCCATGCTCGCGATCTGTGGCAGATGG
>DASWAB010000228.1:0-4106 GCA_036391375.1 Nitrospirota bacterium | reverse complement strand
AATTCACCGCCGCCCCAAAGCGCCTGATGGGCTTGCTGAAAGCGCCGGGTAAGCTCATCCTCCGTGACTTTCTCCAGCGCGAACAGTTTTTGACCTGTCTTCGTCGTGCCGCCTTCATATGCATATTTAAATTTAGCCAGCTCGGCTACGCCATACTGCGGAATATCTGGTATCGTGATTCGTTCTTTCGGCTTTTTAGCAGGGACCTCATAATATTCATTCTTCAGACTTGAGGTAATCCAAACATATTTTCCACCTTCAGCTACGGCATACCCAAAGGCCTGACCCGCAGCTCGCACGAATTCCAGTTCTGAAACATCCGCTTTTTTGCATTCAACGATGATGAATGGAGCTTTTAATTCATCATCACTATAAACGATGATGTCGGCCTCTTTTTCTGCAGAACCCATCTGTACCGGCACAAACTGGCGGATTCGCTTCGATGGATATCTATAAACAAGAATCAGCCGAAGATATGCTTCGGCCTGAACCTTCTCTTCCGGATTCTCATAATTGCGACGCTTATCCTGCGGCAAATAGACGATGTATTTACCGTCATTTTCAAATCGGATAAGTTTTTGTTTGAGGCCTTCTTGGATCAGGTCCATTGATTAGCTCCAACATACTGACATAATAAACTGATAAGTTTCGATGAAAAGATGTGAGAACCGGAAAGACGATACTGTATGTTTGCTGAAGGAAGGAAAGCAATGGGCAAGCGGTTGGCAAGGTTCTTGGGGTCGTGAAACTGCGCCCAGTCGCGCTCGTTCCGAAATGCGATGATCTTCTGTTGGATGGATTCCAAAGCAGTCATAGGCTTATTCTGCATTTGCCTGTGACTTTACTATAATTTGAAAGAAAGGGCAAGTAGAACAACTAAGGAAGGAAGGTCTGATAAGGTGTAAAGGTATCGGCTACTCTTCAAACCGCGTGACGAACGCGCCGATGAATTTCATTTTTTGCACATAGTCTGCGAACGGGACTTCCTTGACCACGCCGCCGCCCGGTCTGTCCGGCCGGTCTTTGTCGCCCGCGGCATGGATGAGGTACGGCTTGCCGGATTTGATGTGTACGATCGAAAGGTGCGCGACGATTTCTTCGACAACGCGCTTCTTCGGGTCCTTGACCCAGTAAATAATGTCGCCGTCCCGGAGCTTTTTCTGAAGGGCGCGCGCTGCAAGAACATTTTTCGGCAGGATGTCCACCGTGTCCCTCCCGCGCGAGCCGGCGATCTGCTGTGTCTCGCCGAGGCCGGCGGTGATATTTTTCCCCCACTTGCCGCTCATGACCATGTCCTCGCCGTACTGGAAACGCTCGTCGTAGTTGGTGACGAGGCCGTCCGCGAGCTTGCCCTTTGTAATGAACCGGAGGCTGAGCGCATTGTCGATGGCCTCGCCGGGCGTGCCGCTCCGGGCGAGCTCCACGGAGCGGAAGGTATGGTACATGCAGTCCGCCTTCTCATCGGCCACGATGCGGTTCGTGCGGACATAGAGCCCCAGCGGGTCCGTGTCGTACGGCGTCCCGATGAAGCGGCCCGCCCAGTAGGCGATGCGCTTGCCGAGCGGCAGCTTCGCTGCGCGCGCCTGCGCAAGGGAAATTTCGTCCGCGGTCATTTCTGCGATGTTCTTTTTTTCGCCCTGCCCGGCGCCGATGACCCGGAGCCCGTACTGAAGGGAGTTCGAGAACCGGCGCTCGGAGACGGCGGAGGTCTGGGCCGCGCCCTTCCGGGGGATCTGTAAAAACCGGCCGTTCCCCAGGTACAGGCCCCGGTTCTCCCCGAAGAAGACGAGGATGTCGCCGGGTGCGAGGTCCTTCTTCGGGACGCGCTCGGCCCTTGCCTTGAGCGCCTCGCCGTCCGTGCTGATCGCGATGCCGTGGATCCGGTACGTAATATAGATCAGGCCCACCGTGTCCATGCCCTGGGCCGAGAGCCCGCCCGCAAGATAGCGCACGCCGTGAAACCGCCTGGCGGTCTGCGCGAGATCTTCCGGCTTGGTGTCGTTCGCCAGGGGATCGGAAGGCTTCTCCGATATGGTTTCCGAGGTAGCGACGATCGCTACGGTCTTGTCGGGGAACTGGACCTTATAGCCGTCCTTGCTCGTCTGGAGCACGGGGAGGCGCGTGCCGGCGTAGAGCGAAACCTTGTTGTTGCCGGTCTTGTCGAGGATCAGGGCCTCGGACTTGGGCGTCGCAATGACGATCCATGGCCGGTTCGGATTCAGGTAGCTGTGGGCGTTGTCCTTCGGGAGGCAGATGGCCTCTTGCTGGACCCAGCCCTCTCTGTTTTCCTGGCTCGGAATTGCGACCCGGTAGCGGTTGTCTCTTTTTCCCAGGATACGGACTTCATCGCCCAGGAGCACCTGCGTTACGAGCGGGGACTTGGGGAGGGGCTCCTCATGCACGTTGGCGAGGGGGGTGGACACGATCCCGATGCTGCCGCCCTTCGGATCCTGCGCCTGCGAGGCGGCGGCAAAAAAAATTATAACGAGCGAGGAGACGAGCCGGAAAAGCGCTTTAGGGAACGGTTTTTTCATCGAATGGATTCAGGATAACAAGACAGGGAGCCGCTGCCGTGCGCGGCACGGTAAAAACGGTAAAAATGGTGCCGAAGGGGGGACTCGAACCCCCATGGGTTGCCCCACACGCCCCTCAAACGTGCGTGTCTACCAGTTCCACCACTTCGGCACTTAAGAAACTATTTGTTAACCACCGAGACACGGAGGGCGCGGAGGAATTATCAAGCTGGTTTTTGATTTTCTCCGTGTCTCTATGCCTCCGTGGAGAGGAATTACTTTTTCATCGCCGGCTGCTTTGCATGCACGGGAGTGAGCCAGTTCGCGTGCCGGCTGTCTCGTCCGTGGACGATGTCGAAAAATGCGGATTGCAGCTCTTGGGTAACAGTCCCCGGCCTGCCTTTGCCGATGGTCCGGTTGTCCACTTCGCGGATCGGCGTGAGCTCGGCAGCGGTGCCGGTGAAGAACGCCTCGTCGGCGATGTAGAGCTCGTCCCGCGTGAACCGCTCTTCCACAAGCCGCATGCCGCGCTCGGCGGCAAGCTGGATGACGGTGTCCCGTGTGATGCCCTCGAGGATCGAGGTGAGCGGCGGCGTCTTGATCACGCCTTTGCGCACCATGAAAACATTCTCGCCGCTTCCCTCGGCGACATAGCCGTCGGTATCGAGCAGCATGGCCTCGTCGTAGCCGTCATTAAGCGCCTCGCGCTTGGCCAGAAGAGAGTTTGCATAATTCGCCGTAGTCTTCGACCGGACCATGGTTGCGTTCACATGGGGCCGGGAAAACGATGATATCTTTACGCGGATACCATTCTTGAGTCCTTCTTCGCCAAGGTAGCTGCCCCACGGCCAGACCGCGATCGAGATCTCGACCGGATTTTCCTTGGGAAAGATGCCCATGGCGCCGTAGCCGAGGTACACAAGAGGCCGTATGTAGCATGCGTCGATCTTGTTTACCCGGATCGTTTCGAGGATCGCATGGGTGATGGCCTCGCGCGTGAAAGGCATTTCCATCTGGAGAATGTGGGCCGAGTCGAAAAAGCGGTCAACGTGCTCCGGCAGCCGGAACACCGCCGGGCCGGCATCGGCCTTGTAGCAGCGGATTCCCTCGAACGCCGCGGTGCTGTAATGGAGCGAGTGCGTCAGGATATGCACCTTGGCATCGTCCCAATTGACAAACGAGCCGTTTAGCCATATTTTTTCGGTGGCTTGAAGCATAGAGGTAATTTATAACAGTCTGTTTCAGAATTGTCAATCGTTTTTTTGCCGCACTCATTACCAAACCAATTGCAAACACAGGGATCCCGATCATCCGCGGCACAAGAGGCGGATTTCCGAATTTTTCCTGGCAACGAAATGAAAACCCGGAAGGACATGTCAACGTAACTACATTATATATATAAAATAAACCGGTTCGGCGCCTCTCGCAAAGCTTCCGAGTAGATGAGTGGATTTCAAGGTTTGCCACACTGCTCCAGGCGGTTGATTGTATTTTGATATGGGTAACGAGTTAAGTAAAAAAGCATGTCCAAAATGGATGCCCTGCTCATAATGAATTAGTCAAAAAGGATTGGAATCACCCCAAATATTCCAT
>DASWAB010000227.1:0-2541 GCA_036391375.1 Nitrospirota bacterium | reverse complement strand
GCCTCTTCAGCAAACACGGAGGCCTTGCCCGCCGGAACTCCATAAAGATTTTAGGCTTTTTTGCCTGTTGTGTCAATAAATCTTTATTTATTCAAAAGCACCGGCCGTCCCGCCTCTTTCCGCGCCGAGGTCTATTGTGATTTTGCGCCTCTCCCTTCACGCTTGACAAAAAATCAGGAGATGTTATTCTATAACTGTTCAGCCGCCCATGATCCTATGAAAGGGAACAAAGCAGTTCATGACCGACCGTGAGTCCCGAACGATTCTGCTCGTAGACGGCAGCGCCACGACCCGCTTTTACCTGGGGATGCTGCTCGGGCGGCTGGAGTACGGCGTCGTGACGGCGCAAAGCGCGGAAGAAGCGCTCCGAATGATGGGGGACTCCGCCCCATCGATCGTGCTTCTGGAGACGTCGCTGCCGGATATGAGCGGGGTAAAGCTGCTCCAGCGTATCAAGGAGACCCCCCGCCTGAAATCCGTCCCGGTGGCAATGCTGACGTCAAAGGTTGATCTGGAAGAGCGGGACGCCTGCCTGCGCCTGGGTTGCGCGGCCTTCTTCCTGAAGCCGGTAGATCCCGATGAACTTTATCGGGGAATACAGCTCATGTCTGAGTCTGCCCCGCGGGCGCATATTCGGCTGGCCACGTCACTCAGGGTGGTTATCGGCCAAGGGGCGGTGATGGGAGGCTCCGGCCGGATAGAGCACGCCACCGCTATTTCCGAGGGCGGTCTCTTTGTGCGGACGATCGCCCCGCTGCCGCGGAACACGGTGATGCAGGTCCGCATCTTCCTGCGCAGGAAGGAGATCGCCGCGAAGGCCGTCGTGCTTTACACCGTCACCACGCCGGGCGGATCGCAGAATGAGCCGGGGATGGGAATGAAATTCATTGAGCTGTCCGATGCGGACCGGAAACATATTCATGATTTCATTGAGGAACAGCTTACCGAAAATCTTCCCCCCAGGGAGTAGCATCGAGACAGGGATGAACGACTATTCAATGACAGAGGACATCGCCGGCAAAACAGACCCGAAGACGCCGCAACGGGAACAGAGATTCAGCCTTCTTGTCGACGGGTATGCCCGGGACCTGTTCATGACGGGCATGGTCCTTCAGCGGCTCGGCTATAACGTGTACATCGTCAATACGGCCGAGGACGCGCTCACTCTGATGGCCGCTGCGCTGCCTGCTCTCGTGTTGACCGAGCTTGCGCTACCCAGGATGTCCGGCCTTGAACTTCTCGTCCGCATCAAGAAGGACCCGAAGACAAAAACGGTCCCCGTAATCATCCATACCGCAAGCGACGACCCGAGCCGCGAAGGGCTCTGCCTCGCGTCGGGCTGCGCGTCCTTTCTTAAAAAGCCGGTCGAGCCCGATTCGCTGTATCTTGCGATCCAGCGCGCAACGGAGGCCGCGCCGCGGCAGTATGTCCGGTTGAAGACGCTCCTGCCGGCGATGGTGGGCGGCAGGACCGCCTCCTCCGGCCCGCAGTCCACGGAGTACGTCTCTGAGTTGTCCGAAAACGGCATCTTCGTGCGCACCCTGACTCCCCGCCCGCTGAAGAGCGTTCTTCCGGTCACGATCCTGATTCACTCCATCCCGGTCAAAGTCAAAGCGGTCGTCCTGCGCTGCCTTACCATCAGCCGCGGGCTGTTCAGGGAGCCGGGGATGGGGATGAAGTTCGTCGAGATAGCGAGCACGGACCGGGAGCTGATCAGGAACTTTATCAAGGGGCAGCTTATCAAAGACATTCCGGTGCAGTAAGCGGGCTTTTCCGCTTTCCAGCCGGATCAAAAAAGATTTTTCTTTGCCGGACTGTTCGAAGGTGGTATAGTGCGATTCATGCAGCCGCCGATTGGGTTCGTTCAAAAAAACCGCTTGCTTTGCAAGTGGACATCGGACGGAATGGCGCAAAAAGAACTTTAGCAAGAGCCCCTTAAGTCTTTATGAAATTCAGGATCGACCTCCACGTCCATTCCCGATACAGCACCGACAACGATTCCGACCCCGAGGAGACCATTCTGCGGGCCATCGAGCGTGGCCTCCACGGCATCGCATTCACGGAGCACTATTACTACGCGGCGTCCGAGCCGGTCGAGGCCTTGCGGGAAAAGTACCGGGGCCGCATCCTGATCCTGCGGGGAGTGGAGTTCTCGACCCTCGAAGGCCATTGCCTCGTTTTCGGGGCTGACACGGACAAGATGGGGATCAAATACGCTCCGATAAAGGACGTGGTCCGCATCGCGGGAAAGGCGGGCGGCGTGGTGATCCCGTCCCATCCCTTTCGGCCGGGGACGAGCCTCGGCAACATGATATGGAGCGTCGATGGAATCTCCGGCCTCGAAGGGTGCAACGGGGCAAACATGCACGCCTATAATGTGATGGCGATCGAGGCGGCGGAGTCGCTGAAACTCCCCTATACAGGGGGGTCTGACGCCCATGAACCCCAGGAGGTCGGTTCCTGCTTTACCGAGTTCGATGACGCAGTGACCTCTGAGAACTTTATCGAGCTGCTCAAAGCGGGACGGTATCGCGGGATCGA
>DASWAB010000226.1:0-3556 GCA_036391375.1 Nitrospirota bacterium | reverse complement strand
CTTCCGGATGTCGAGGACGAGGCGCGTAATTTTGCCGAGGACCTGGGCGCGATGCTGGACGAAATCGATTTCGCAAAAATGTCCGATCTGGACAAGGACAACTGGCTCGAAGATCAGCCTATCTTCGGCGAGAAAAGGCAGCCGGAGGCGGAGCCGCGTGATTCCCGGGTTTCGGAGGCTCAGGAGACGCCCGCCCCCCCTGTTTCCGAAGAGCAACCTGTTCCCACGCCTCAGCCCGTTCCGATTTCCAAAACTGCGGCCGCGCCGGCGCAGTCCGAGACCCCTGCGCCCTCGGTTCCTCCGGCCCCGGTTCTTCAGCATCCCCAACCCGCGGCTTCACTGCCCGAGGCTTCTCCGGCGCATCCTGCGGATGCGGTTCAAGTCGAGCTGACCGTTGAGACGTCGAGTCAAATAAGCGCCCCTTCCCCGGGGTTCTCGCCGCTTGACACAGCCGCAAAGAAGCGGCTGGAAATCATGCAGGAGGCGATCGAATCGGGCGTGATAAAAGCGCCGAAGCAGCCATCGGAGACGGGCGCTCCGCTTTCGGCCGGCGTAGTGAGCCGGGACCGGGAAGCGCTTGCGCGTCTTTTTACCTCGTTCTGAAAGGAGTGGCAAGGAAATGAGAACGTTTGCACTGCTTGCGCTGCTGGCGCTGACGGGATGCGCCACGACCGGCGTTCCGGCAGATACGCAGAAGCTGGCGGAAGGGTACTACGATAAAGGGCTCTCGTATCTCCAGGAGAAAAACTATGAACTCGCATCCGTCGAATTCAACCGCTCGATCCAGACGGACAGCGATTATCGACAGGCGTACTTCGGGTTAGGGACCATCAGCGCCGAACAGGGAAAGCTGGACGACGCGATAAAGTATTTCAAAGAAGCGATCGACAGAGATTCCCGGTATTCGGAAGCGTATAACGCGCTCGGCGCCGTATACGCGCGCCAGCGGGACTGGAAAGACGCCCTTAAGTGCTTCAGGAAGGCGCTGGACAACAAGCTGTATGCGACCCCGCATATACCGAACCTCAACATCGGGCTTGTGTATATGGAAATGAAGGACTACAACAGGGCCGTGGAGGCGTTCCGGGAGTCCAAGCGATTTGTTAACCAGGACATGACCAATTTCCAGCTCGGCAGAGCGCTGTTCGAGGCGGGACGGATCAAGGAATCCGTCGTCGAATTCAGGGAAGGCGTCGGGCAGGCGCCTCAGAATGCGGCCATGCGC
The DNA here is from genome assembly GCA_036391375.1 of Nitrospirota bacterium. GTDB lineage: Bacteria > Nitrospirota > UBA9217 > UBA9217 > UBA9217 > DASWAB01. Next base: position 2,331 of record DASWAB010000226.1, on the reverse strand, counting down.
TACAGCCTTGCCGTTGCGCTCCTGAAAGACGGAAGCAAAAAGTCCGCGCTCGCGGAGTTTAAAAAAGCGGCGGAGCTGGCCCCCAAGAGCGAGATCGCCCGGAAGGCGAATGACTATATCAAAACCCTGAGGTGACGGACGGATGAGCACGTTAGGACAATATCTGCGCAGTGCGCGGGAGGCGCGCGGCATTGATTTGCGCGATGCGGCCCAGCAGACGCGAATCAGCATTCATTATCTTGACGCTCTCGAAACGGAGAATTTCGCCAAGCTGCCCGGAGAGGTCTTTGTAAAGGGTTTCCTGAAAAGCTACGCAAAGTTTCTCCGCCTCGACGAATCAGAGGTCATGATCAAGTACGGAGAGCTGAGGGGGTGGCAATCGCAGCCCGTCCCCGCCGCCCCGGTGGAAAGGGAGCCGACGGCCCCCGTCCGCGAGCCGAAGGCGGCCCCGAAGACGCCTCTGGAGCCATTTGTCTGGGGCATGGCACTGGCGATCGCCCTTGTTGTCTTTCTTTTCACCGCGTTGCCCGGGCGCCGCGGCGGGCGCGACTCCCATCGCGCCGTGGCGCCGTCTTCCGAGGGCCGGTTGGAATCCGCTTCCACGGGAACAAAGCCCGACAAACTTTACCTTGAAGTCCTTGCCCTCGACAACACGTGGGTCCTGGTGAGAACCGATGACAGCCCCCAGAAAAAGGCGGTGCTGAAAAAAGGGGAGAGCCTGATCTGGAGCGCCGATGAACGTTTCGAGATCAGCTACGGCGACGCCGGCGCCCTCAAACTGCAGTTGAACGGCCAGGAATTGACCGTGGACCAGCCGAAGAACGCCGTGGTCAGGGACCTGACCATTACCGCGTCGGGCGTCCTGAACAGGAACATACAGCCGGAAGCCGTGAAAAAAACAAAACTGCCGCGCCAGCCGCTTGCCCAGCCAAAGACCCAGCCCTCCGGCACGGTTCAAAAAACAGCCAATATCCAGGGCCGTCCTCGCTCACCGCAGCCCGTGCGGGAGGCGCCGGTCTCTGCGCCGCAAACTTCTCTCCCCTGGCTGATGCAGTAGACACCTGCGCTCTAAGACCCCTCGTCCTCCCTCTTTCCCCTTCGTCAATTGTGAAAGGTCGATCGTAGGCTGGATGTTACAGCGCCATCCTCTTCACATGCGTGCCTTCCCAATAGATCCTTCCGCATCGCGCACAACGCAGGAACATTTCATGCGTATCATAGACATGCTGCGGGACAAGATCGCGCGCGTCAGGCTTCGCAATCGAAACAAGAGGCTCATTGCATTCTGAGCAGCGGGTGAGGGGGCGACTGAGCGTTTGAAGCCGAAAAGCGGAAAGGACCTGGCTGACCTGTTCCTGGACGAAGTCGCTTGGGATAAAGAGGTGGTTTGCTGCGAGGGGCCGGGCGCTCAGGGCAGCGTTCCGCGTCAGGATCACTCGGTCATCTTCGAGGGAGAGGCGGATGACCTCATTATCGCTGAGCAAGGCGTCGTAGAAGACGTCGAACCCGAGGAGCCGCAGCCGCTTCGCGAGCCTGCCCAGCATGGCGTCGGCGATGAACTTCATAATATTATGGAACACGAATGTCACGAATTAACGATTACCACGATGAGCTTCGGGATTTTATTCGTCCCATTCGTATAATTCGTGTTTGCGCCTTGCAATTTCCGCGGCAGGCTAAGCGAAGCGCCGCAGCCTCAACGAATTCGACACCACGCTCACCGAGCTGAACGCCATGGCAGCCGAGGCGAACATGGGGTTTAACAGCCCCCGCGCGCCGAGGAACGGGAACAGGACCCCTGCCGCCACTGGGATGCCGATCACATTATAAAAGAACGCCCAGAACAGGTTCATCCTGATGGTCTGCATGGTCCGGCGCGAGAGCCGCATGGCCGCGGCCACCACGCGCAGATCGTCCTTGATCAGGGTGACGTCCGACGCTTCGATGGCCACGTCCGTGCCTGTGCCGATGGCGATGCCCACGTCCGCCTGGGTCAGGGCGGGCGCGTCGTTGATCCCGTCCCCGACCATTGCAACGATGCGCCCCTCGGCCTGGAGTTTTTTTACCATGTCCATCTTGTCCTGCGGGAGCACTTCAGCCATTACGCGCGTGATGCCAAGCTCGTCTGCGATGGACTCTGCCGTTCTGCGGTTGTCCCCCGTGAGCATGACGACCTCGATGCCGATGCTTTTCATCTCGGCGACCGCCTCTTTCGAGTGTTCCTTGGGCGTGTCCGCGACCGCGATGATGCCCGCCGCCTTATTGTCAACGGCGACCAGCATCGGCGTTTTTCCATGGGCCGAAAGGCCTTCAGCCTGTGAGAGGAGTTTT
>DASWAB010000225.1:0-8741 GCA_036391375.1 Nitrospirota bacterium | reverse complement strand
CGGAGTTCGGAATGCGGGGCAAAGACGCCGGTAAGGACGCTGAAGACGCTCACCATCAAAAAAAGCGGCGAATTTATCGAAGTCCTTCTCGAGGCGAACGCCTTTCTGATGCATATGGCGCGCAATATCGTGGGGACGCTTGTTGAAGTAGGGCTCGGCAGGTTTAAAGCGGAGGAAGTTAAGCAGATGCTTTTGTCATGCGAAAGGAGCAGGGCAGGGAGGACCGCGCCTGCATGCGGACTTTATCTTGTCCGGGTATTGTATGAAAAAAAACAGTGAATTTTAAGGCCCAGTATTTTTTTGATCCTCAAATTACAATTTTACAAGATATGTTGTTGATGTTTTTGTAGAATATGCTTGCCTTAATCCTCTCTTTGTGTTATTTTCTGCGTTGTTCTTTTCCCAAAAAATTTTCTTCCTGAGCAAGATCGCCATATACGAGCAATTATATATTGCTATCTTTAGAAAGGAGAACGTATGAGGAATTGGTTGAACGGTTGTATGCTGTTGTTGTTCGCCCTCCTTCTGGCCACGACTGCCGGCGCGGCGACTGATGCAGCGACGTGTCTGGGCTGTCATGGGTCGATGGAAGGCGAGGTGAATGTAAACCAGGATAAGTTTTCCAAATCAGTCCATGGCGGCATGAATGACTGCACCATGTGCCACATGGCCCTGAAGGGGGCGCAGCATCAGGGCCTGACGGGAGGAAAGCCGGACAAGAATACTCTCTCCCTGGCGGCGGAGATATCCGCGAAGAGCAAGATCGATCCCATCGCCCAGGCCGCATGCGTGAACTGCCATCCGGATGTTTATGAGTCCTACAAAAACAGCGTCCACGGGAAGAACGTCATCGTGAAAAAATCGTCGGACGGCCCCGTTTGTACGAGTTGCCACGGCTCCCCGCACTATATCCAGCCCAAGACCAGCAAGGAATCATCGGTGAATCATTTCAACGTGGTCCAGACCTGCGGCAAGTGCCATGAAGAAAAGTTCATGTCCGAGAAATACGGTTTCAGCGAGCAGGTCATGGAACGCTACAAAGAAAGCTTCCACGGCAGGAAGCTGAAGGTCGGACACCCAGGCGCCCCTGCGTGTGTCGATTGCCACGGCTCCCATGATATCAAGAGCGATAAAGACCCCTCCTCGCCGGTCGTGGGCGCGAACAAGATAAAGACCTGTTCCAAGTGCCATGCCGGCGCCACGGCGAAGTTCGTTGCGGCGATCACGCACCAAAAACCCCATCCGATTGCGCACTTTACCGAGATCGCGCTGATTATTCTCACGGTCAGCGTGTTTGTGTTCATCTGTGTCCACGTGCTTTTGGATATTTTCGCGGACATCCGCAACCGTTTGTTCAGGAAGGGAGGCGGCCATGAATAATAAAAACATTCCCGTAGAGATCGAGAGGTTCGACCTCTCCGCGCGGATTCAGCATGTCATCATGTTCACGACCTTTTTGCTCCTGTCGTTCACCGGCTGGGGGCTCAAGTACGCTTACCAGGACCCGGCGAGCGCCTGGATCCGGTTCTGGGGCGGCGCGAAATCGGCCGGGATCATCCACCGCGCGGCGGGCATCACCATGCTGCTGGACTTCATTTACCACCAGTTCTACCTGGTCAACCAGCTGCGCAAGGGAGGGATGAGGCCCACCCTCGTCCCCATGCCGAAGGACGTCGTCGATGCGTTCCATAATTTCCTGTACTTCTTCGGGCTCAGGAAGGAGCAGCCTTACTTCGGCAAGTTCAACTACATGCAGAAGTTCGACTATTGGGCTGTCTACTGGGGCATGTTCATCATCGGAGCGTCTGGATTCTTCCTGGCGTTCCCGGTGATGGTTTCGTCGCTCTTTCCCACCTGGTCGATCCAGTGGATCTGGGACGTGATCTTCGTCATGCACAGCGATGAGGCCCTGCTGGCAATCGTGTTCATCCTCATCTTCCACTTCTACAACGAACACCTGCGGTCCGAGGTGTTCCCCATGAACTGGATGTGGCTTACGGGGAAAATGTCCATTGACCAGCTCAAACACCACCACCCGGCGGAATACGACTATCTTTTCGGGGACAAGAAGAAAAAGTAGCGATGCCTGGATTTTTGTCAAACACGCAGGAATAAAAAACGGCGGCCGGAAGGCCGCCGTTTTTTTTGTCAACAGCGTGGATCGCTATTGTCCCTCAAAGTCCCGCACGAACAGCGTAAAAAAACTACTGGAGCTGCTCCAATACGCCCTGCTTCATCCTGAGCCGCTTTTGCGCGCGCAGGGCGAGCTCGGAGCTGTGCGTGACCATGATCACGGTCACTTTTTTCTCCCTGTTGATCGCCTCGAAGAACGCCATGATCTCCGCTTCCGTCTCCTCGTCGAGGTCGCCGGTGGGTTCGTCCGCCAGGATGATCTCCGGGTTCTGGATGAACGCGCGGGCGATGGCCACACGCTGCTGCTCGCCGCCCGAGAGCTCGGAGGGATAGCGGTCCGTTTTGTCGCCGAGTCCGACGCGTTCGAGCAGCTTCACGGCCTCCGGTCTGGTCTTCCGGCCGCCGAACACCGTGGGGAGGAGGACATTCTCCGTGGCGGTCAGGGTGGGGATGAGGCTCGCAAACTGATACACGAACCCGAACTTTTCGTTTCTGAGCCGGGAAAGCCTCTTGTCGGCGTATTCCCAGATGTTTTCGCCGTCGATGACGACAGCGCCGGTGTCGGGCCGCGCGAGCCCGCCCACGAGGCTCAGGAACGTGCTTTTGCCGCTTCCCGAGTGCCCGACAATCGAGACAAATTCTCCCTGCTGCACCGCGAGGTCGAGGCGTTGGACCGCCTTTATGGTCTTGCCCGAGACGGCGTATGTTTTGGATAATCCTTTCAGTTCGATCATGTGGTCCCTTTCTTTCGAATCGCCCGGAGCTGACCAACGGTCGCAAGGACCATCATCAGCGCCCCGACAACGTCGATAAAGCGGATCCCCGGCACCATACCGTAATTGCACGGCATCCGCGTGCTCTTGCAGTAGCCGACGACGTCCGGGAGCCGGAACGAGACAATATAGAGAATGATCGCCGCGCCCGCGGTGGCGATCGCCGCCTTTGCGGATCGGAAAAAGAAGGCAACGCCGCCGATCCCTATGAGCACGGCGCCGATGATAAATTCCGCACGGGCCGTGTCGGAGCAGTGCATGTGCGGGAATCCTTCGTACTCGCAGGCGGGGAGGATGTAGCGCGGGACGAGCAGAAGCAAAATGCCGCTCGTCAGCGCCGTCAGGGCGGTGAATTTTTTCATTTTACCGCTTTCGACGCGCCCGGGAAGTCCATGACGGCGCCGAACTTCTCCGCATCCTGTCTGTTCCTGAAGGCGGCAATGCCCCATCCCATCGGCGTCCTGAACGCTTTCTCAGAATGGACATACAAGGCCTTGTCCGCCTCGATCGTCTCCCCGCTCGGATAGTCCTTGACCCGCGCCGAGGCCGGGGCAAGCGATTTTCTGTTCAGGTACGTCAGGAGATCACCGATATCACAGAAGGGGAGCAGGTCCTTGCCCTGAATGATCCATGCGAAGAACTTCGACTCCCGGTCGGCCGTCATGCCGCATTCGGCGCATCTCATGTCCGCGGCGGGGACCGGGGAAGAGAAGAACATCGCCAGGGATACCGCAATCAGGGCGATCATGAGTGAAAATGTTTTTCGTGTCATGGTTGTTTCCCCCTTGCATCGATTTCTTTTTTGAGCGAAACGGCGGCGCCCTCGTCGAACTTCTCCATTTCCCGGTACTGCTTCATGGCTCCCTCACGGTTCCCCTGTCTGAGCAGGGTAACGCCGAGATTAAACCGGGCCGTCGCGTATCGCGGCCGCAGGGAGATGGCCTTGTTGAGCGCCGCGATTTCTTCGTCTCGTTTGCCGAGCCTGCCGTAGGCCACCCCGAGGTTGTTGTAGATCACGGGGTTTTTCGGCTGGTATTTTATCGCGGTCTTATAGCTCCTGATCGCCTCCGGATATTTGCCGAGGCCGCTGTATGCCTCGCCCAGCTTCAGATGAGCGTACCCTGCGTCGGGCTTAAGGGCAATGACTTTCGTGAGCGCGTCCGCTTCCTCGCGGTACATGGAATTCTGATCGTACAGCTCCGCAAGGTGATACCACGCCTCGATATCATTGGGGTTCTTGACGGTCTGTTCCTTCAATTCCTCGAACAAACTCTTTCCGGCGGCGGGCGGAGGGGCGGCCTGTTCTTTTCCGCCGCTGCACGCCGTCAGCAGCAGCGCGATCATGACCGCATAGCGCAGCATGTTCATTCGGCGCTCCTTATCGCTTCATAAGGCTCCACCCTCAGGATCGCGGCCGACGGCAGGAGGGCCGCCAGCAGCCCGGTAAGAAGAGAGAAGACCAGAGCGCCCGCCGTCAGCGCGGCCAGCTCCGGCGCTGCGGGGAAGAGATACGGGAGCTTGAGATAGTGGAGCATCAGATTTTTGAAACTGAGGAGCAGCGCGTACCCGAGCAGGACGCCCGCCGCGCCTCCCACGGCGGAAAGCAGCGATGCTTCCTGCAGCATGATCGAGGCGATGTGGCCTCTCGTTGCGCCCATTGCGCGAAGGATCCCGATCTCCCGCCGGCGTTCGTTGACGATCATGTAGAACGCAAATGCCATGATCAAAAGGACGATGAACCAGAGAATAACGCTGATGATGAGAATGGCCCTGATGAGGCCCGTGAGCTGCTTCCGCACGGTGCTGATGACCGTGTCCGAGACCAGCGCCTTGACGCCGCTGACGTCGTGCTCGATCCTGATCGCCGCCCGGTCCGGCGTAAAGTCGTCCCGCACCTGCACGAGGACGGTGGAGATCTGGTCCCTCCGGATTTCGATGGGCTGGATCGCCTTGACCTTCGAGTCTTCCGCCATCTTGTAGGCCGCGTCAAGGCTCATGAAGACCGCGCGGTCGAAGAAATCCATGCCGGTCGCTTCCATGGTCCCCGCGACCGTAAACGTCGTGCCGAAGAAGGGGATCCTGTCTCCGACGATCACCGGGACCGATCTGCCGGTGATAATCTCATTGATCCCGAGCTTCCGGTTGAGGTTTTTCTCGAGCCAGGGTTTCACCGTGAAGTCGGTTTCGGGGTCGAAGGCGACGAGAAATACATCCACATTGAAGCAGCAGGTAAAACTGGTCGGTTTGAGGAAGAGCTGGGGCGTCGCGTTCTTCACCCCCTCGATTTCTTTCACCCGGTCAAGGAGCGACCGGTCCATCAGGAACTGGGTCGGCTCGCCGGAGAGGAGCGCCGTCTTTGCCTTCGCCTCCGCGCTTTCGGGCACCACCAGGATGTCGGCGCCGAGACGATAGGTGCCGATCCGCAAGGCGTTATTGATGCTCTTCAGGAAAAGCGTGGCCGAGAACAGGGTGCATGACACGACCGCGACGATGGCGAACAAAAGCCACGTCCGGGTGGGCTTCCTTTTCAGATTTTTGACGGCAACATAGGCGCTGTTCATTCTGTCGTGATTATTCCTTTTCTATTGATGGAATCGATGGCAAATTAAATTGATGTAGTTATTATAGCAGAGGAGAGGGCAGCAAGTAAATATGCCGGGGGGCGAGGCGACCCCGCCCCCCGGTAATAAATATCCGGCAGGATTATTTGTGCCAATCTACTTCGATGCCGCACAGAAGCGGTGAACCCTTGTCGATCTTTACCTCGATGCCGTTGGGCTTATGGCAACCGGCGCAGGCGGACACGACGCCCACGATGTTGTAGTTCTTCATGTCCATGACGCTCAACGTGCTGTCGTCGGTGTACATGCGCGAGGAGAGGAAAGCGTACTTCCCGTCCTTGCTGAAGGCAAAGTCATGAGGATTGTAGGTCCCGGGCAGAACGATGCGCTTTGTGATCGTGTCTGTCGCGGTGTCGATGATGATTATCTGGCTCTTTTTCGTCCGATCCGACAGGCCCGGCCCGAATTCGTTCGGCGAGCTGACCCAGAGCTGCTTCTTGTCAGGCGTCATCCTGATCTGATGAATAAACGTCATTTCCGGGCTCGTGATCTGCTTGATCTCCTTCTTGGTCTTCCAGTCATACACATAAATGATGCCTGTCGGCATGTCGGATATGTAGGCTTTTTTCAGATCTTTCGTCCACTGAATGCCGCAGACCGCCTTTCCGACCGGCATCTTGTCGACCGTCTTCATGGTCTTCGAATCCCAGACGTAGACATTCCCGTTCGCCATGTCTTCCAGGTAAATATTGCCGTCGGGGCCCAGGATCGTGCCGCAGAATTTCTCTCCGACCTTGTAGGGGCCTTCCTTCTTGCCGGTCGCCATGTCTATTTTATACATGTCCCCGGACAGCGTGCTTGCGACCAGCACTTTCTTGCCTTTCTCGGAAACCAGTGCCTGGCCGTGGGAGCCGCCGGCCTTTTTTGCCTGCTCCATGGTCATCCCCGCGACCTTGCCCTCCATCTCCGAACCCGCCTCGACGAGGACGATCCTGTCCTTCATGACGTCCGTGGGCGCCTTCATGGTTTTCATGTCGATGATCGCCAGATGGCCGCCGTGACCCGCAATGTACGCGGTCGCGTCAAAGGTCGGTATCTTTGCAGCCGGCACTTCCTTCGCCTCAATGGCCTGGACATCAGCTGCCTCTACCGTCGCCCTGGTGGACAGGCCGAGGAAAAGGCCTACGACGCTTGCTACGATCAATCCGATCAAAATAACCTTTTTCATCTAAAATCCTCCTCTGTTAGTTGTGACGGGCACACCGTGTGCTCCGTCGTGCTATTCATGTCTGACTGCTCTCGAAATACCTGTTCTCTAACGCGACCGAATTTCTTGCCCCCCCACCTCCTTCTCCTTATTTCAAGAGAAATATGCGCAGTTGAATTTAGATGATTCAGATTAGATATGTGTACTACTCTAAAAAGAAGGTGTCAACTTCAAATTCTAACTTTAGATGTTATGTTTTTTTGAATTAAAACATTGTTTCGTGTAATTTGAACATTTTTATACTTGCGGGGGCATTGGACGATCTCTTGACCGTGCAAAACGAACAGCAACCTATAGAGACGTGATAAAAAAAGCCTTCATTCTTTACAGAACGAGGGCTTGAATTCATAATAAGGCTAATGAGGCGCGGCCGGAATCAGCCGACTTTTTTCACTTTGCCCGAACGTATGCAGCGCGTGCAGACGTGCATGCGAATGTGGGAGCCGTGCGGTCCCATCGCCTTGATGGACTGCAAGTTCGGTTTGGACACTTTCTTGTTTTTATTGTTGGCATGGCTTACTTTGTTGCCGCTGAGTTTGCCTTTTCCGCAAATTTGACAGGTACCTGCCACGATCTGATCCTCCTGTAACATCATTATTAAGACGTTAAGACGCAGGCGGTACATTATCACAAGAACATATTCCTTGCAAGAGAAAAATGCCGGATTTTTATTCTTGACAATCCATCTGAAATTTCATAGAATTCGCACTTATTACGAAAACAGTGAAAACAGGCTCGTAGCTCAGTGGGAGAGCGCTACCTTGACACGGTAGAGGTCGGCGGTTCGAAACCGCCCGGGCCTACCATGTAGCACGTGGTAAACATTGAGGTAATGAAAGGAGTCAGCCGACATCGGCTGACTCCTTTTCTGTTTTATGTGCAGAGCCCGGTGTGGCAGGAGTTGTTTTCGCGCCTCAAAAAAATGCACGCTAAAGATGCATTTCAACCTATCTCAGAGACTTCGCTGTGTCTCGAATTCCCTGACTATAGGGAGTAGGTTTAAAATTGAATGCCTTCTCAAACTTACTGCTGTCAAACAAGTAATCCGAATCACTTTGATAGAGCATCTCAACGCTTTCCCGGATTACCCCTGCGAACAATCCCATTACCTGAAGCATCCAAGGTGAAAAAATCATATAACGAGGTGTTAGACCAAACTCCTCAGCCGCTTTTTCAATAAATTCTTTTCCCGTAAGGGCGTTTCTGTCTGTAGGTAAATGCCAGACCTGGTTATAGGCGCTTTCCGTATTACCAAGAATCGCAGTTGCCTTGCCAGCGTCGGGAGTATAGGTGAAGGAATGCTTCACCTTGTCATTGACGAACCACTGAGCTTTCTTCCTTTTCCTGAACTTCTCAAACACCATTGCATTGACAAAACTATAGGGAGTATCGGGCCCATAGAAGTCGGCAGCCCTTGCAATAACGGCTTTTAATTTACCGCTTTTAATCTCAGCTAAAATCATCTCGTCGAGCTTCTTTCTCACTTCTCCTTTTTCGCTCGATGGATTCATGGGAGTTTCTTCTGTCATCCAGCCATCGACTCGTCCATAGGGATAAACATTATCGAAGAAAACCAGCTTGGCATTATGCGTTATACATGCATCTAAGACGTTTTTCATTATCACAGGCCACTGAGATTGCCATACCTTGATATCGTATCGCAGCCCTGCCGCCAAATAGACAATTTCAGAGCCTTGCACCGCCTTCAGCACTTGCCCGCCATTCAATAAATCTGCTGTCATTACTTCATCGGTTGGATTTGTTTTTTTAGGGTGACGGCTGACCAGTCTGATTTGCTTTGTGTATCGCGGAAGGGCTTTTGCGAGTTCAGTCGCTATTGTTCCGCCTGCGCCTAGGATAGTTTGCATTTGTCACCTCACATGAGAATCAGTGTTTACCGTTCTTGTCAATGGGAATTCTGACTTTATTCAATTACGGCAAGGGTCGGGGTGGTGGCGAACCTCCTTCAGAACCGTTTTATTGTCAAGATGGTTCAACTCTTCTCTG
>DASWAB010000224.1:0-3529 GCA_036391375.1 Nitrospirota bacterium | reverse complement strand
GTCACGGTGCTGCCGACCAGCGTGTCCGTCTGGTCGATCCTGATGGCGTTTTTCTTCTCCGGAGCGGTAGGCGTTTTCTTCGGCGTGTATCCCGCGCGCAAGGCCGCGCTGCAGGACCCGATTCAGGCGCTACGGTATGAGTAGAACAATCAAAACTTGTCCGCCGCGGCTTCGAGCGTCGCGACGGGGATCAGGTATTTCCCGTTCTCCCTCCTGCCTTCGATCTTGATCGGATAACACCCCCCCAGGCCTTTCTCCAGTTGATAGACGGAAAACTTCATCCCGCAGGCGCGGCAGGTGACATGACCGTCGTCATATCTGTACCCCTGTTTGTGCATATAACAGCTTGCGCAGGCGTCAAGGAATGAATTGACCTTATTCCCGGTTTTGAGGGCAAAGTAATTGATGCTTTTACCATTGTATTGGTAGGTGAAAAATTTAGGCGTGCCGGGAGCGAGCCCGGATATGTCAATGACGATGTCCGTTCCGACTCGTGCCGCCGGAGGATAAGCTGGCTGGCGCGAACAGGAAAGGAGGGACAGAAGAACGAGGAGCGAACCCCAAAGGATCTCCTTTCCGGGACCGGTGTTGAGAGTGAAGAGTGCCATGCGCGAAGTCTTCATAAGAATATTTGTTGTAAGGAAAAGCAGGGGCGAGAAAACTCACCCCTGCCCGGCCGCGTTGCCAAAAATCAAAAACTATACGACATTCCTAAAACATACCGATAGCTTGAGACCAGTTGGACCCCGTTGACCTTTTCCCAAACCGGCACCTGATACTTGAAATCGATCATGCTGTTTTTGAACGGAAGTATCTGTACGCCCGGAGAGAACCAGAGACTCTCGCCGCCGGTGTTCGCGGGATCGTCCAAAAGGCTGGCGAGGTTTGTATACTTGCCGTCCTTGTCGCTTGCTTTGTTGACATTGAGGAACGTCAGGCCCGCAGTGACGTTGAATTCCCTGACCACCGTATATGTCCCGGCGAAGTCGAGGGCCAGCGAATCGCCGAATTTGTATCCCTCGTTGTTCCTGGTGGCGAGTTCGTAGGTCGCATTGGACTGTATCACGAACTGGTCTATCATCTTTGTGTAGATAAGAGAGAGCAAGGGGTCCCAGGAGCCGGTGCCCGGCTGCATGTGGGCGTGGACGAAAGTCCCGTTCGGTTTTTTCTCCGTATAAGATCCGGTCGGGGTCTTTACGCCGAAGCCGAGCGTCACGGCGTCCGTGGGTCTGATCTCTCTGTTCGTAGAGAGACGGTAGAGCCCCATCACGGTGATGTCTCCCAAACCATGAACCGGCGTCATGGTCATGCCCATCCATGAGCCCATCATCATATTAAACGAAGTCATGTCCATGGTGTTCCTGACGTAGGGGATCGAGACAAATACCTTGAACTTCGGGGTGAATCCGTATCCCGCGGTCAGGGTATACTTGAACATGTCCATGGACACCGGCAGGGACGCATACAGGGCGCTTGCCTTGATATCATTCAGGGACCGCGACGAACTGCCTTCCCTGAATTTGTCCATGCTGGTAAAGCTGTAATTGAGTTGCAGCGAGAGCTGCTCTGCGCCGGGCGCGACAACACCCGAGAGACTTTCCTGGACCCCGCTCGACAACTGGCAGCAGAGCCCGGCGGCATACGAGGTAAAAGGCAGCAATACGAACAAACTGGTGATTATTCCCAAAAGACAACGTTTCATTTAATCCCCCCTAAGAAAAAAGTCGGCCCAAAGAGAATGAACGCGGCGCTATTCTTCTTCAGGCGCGTCTTTACGCCAAAAATTTGACAGGTTATTAAAAAAGTCTTTCCGCCGTCATTGCGAGCGAAGCAAAACAATCTCTGTTTTCGGGCTCGGAATAGACTTCGTAATCTCGTTTCAAATACAGCAGCAACTTCGAGATTGCCGCGCCGCAAAAAGCGCTCCTCGCAATGATATTTCAGGAGTTTTCAGATATCGGCGAGTCAGGCTTCAGGGGGACGTTCGCGCCTTTGGACGATGAAGAATGGTTGAATCGAAGGGTTTGTGAATCGCAGGTTTGCCGTGAGCGTGCACGGACGAGGCAGGCAGGGACTTTCGTTTATGCATGGCATGTTGTTCGATGACAGGGCAGGGGCGGCGGAATGGCAGACATCGAGCGTCCCGATTGACGACCGGCCGTCATGGCAGGCAAGCAGCGGAAGGGAATGCGGGAGAAGGATGCCGATGCCGACCGCAAGCAGGACGATGATGGCTTGCAGCTTCATGCATGGCAGTATAAGGCAATTCCCCCCCCTGTCAACGTAAAGTTCTAATTAGAGATCTTTTGTCCCGTCGATGATCCAAAAATCCTAAATCACGTTGATATCGCTATGAAAAATACAAGTTCTTAGTTGACACCCTGCGGTAAATGCTGTAACTTTAAACATGGCGGGCATTGTGCTTTCAGGCGGCGAAAACCGGCGCATGGGCGCGGACAAGGCGTTCCTCAGGCTTTCCGGCGTCCCGCTGATCGAGCACGTGCTGCGGGCGCTTCGCTCCGTCTCCGACCGCATCATCATCGTGACCAACTCTCCCGCGGCTTACGGCTCGTACGGCGTCGTTGTGGTGCCTGATGCATTCGACAAGCGGGGACCGCTTACGGGCATTTACTCGGGGCTCCGCGAATCAACGGACGAATATAATATCGTGGTCGCCTGCGACATGCCGTTCCTGAATCCGGGGCTTCTTTTGTATATGATCGGACTGGCCGGCGGCCATGACATCGTCGTCCCGTCTGTGGGAGACTTTGTCGAACCGCTCCACGCGGTCTACCGCAAGGGGCTTGTCCCGGTCATTGAGCAGCGGCTCCGGAAGGATGCGCGGCAGATCCAGGGGTTGTTCGACGAAATCCGGACGCGATACGTGACAGCGGAAGAGATCGACCGTTTTGATCCCGGGAGACGGTCGTTCGTGAATCTTAATACGCCGGAAGAATATGAACGATACAGGGAGGGAACATGTTCGGATTAGGCATGCCGGAGCTGATCGTTATCCTGATCATTGTGGTGGTTATTTTCGGCGCGAACCGTCTGCCGCAGCTCGGGGAAGGGCTGGGAAAGGCCATCAGGGGCTTCAAAAAGGGCCTTTCCGATTCTTCCGAAGAGAAAGACAAAAAGGAGAACAAGGGGTAGACCGGGGCCGTGCTTATGAAATGGGTCCTCGCAGAATCCGATGACGCCGCCGCGGCCGTGCTCGAAGAAGCGGGGCTTCATCCGCTCATCGCGCGGCTGATGTCCATACGGGGCATCACCGAGCCCTCGATCGCGCGGTCCTTCCTCTCCTGCGACCTGTCCTTATTGTCGGACCCGGGCGTCTTTGCCGGTATGGAAAAAGCCGTTGCCCGCATCCGCGCCGCGATCTCCTCCTGCGAAAAGATCGTCGTCTATGGAGATTATGACGTTGACGGCGTGACCGGAACTTCTCTTCTGTATCTGGCCCTGAAACAGCTCGGGGCAAATGCGGACTGCTACCTTCCGGACCGGCTGACCGAGGGATACGGTTTGAACG
>DASWAB010000223.1:0-7267 GCA_036391375.1 Nitrospirota bacterium | reverse complement strand
GTGCAGAAGAACGTATGGACGGAAAAAGATAACGACCGTTTCCCGTCAGTTGTTTTAATTCTGTCAGAATCTCTCGCGCCTGACGTGACAAAGGAACAAGATGCGCTTGCTTCATTTTCATCTTTTCGGCCGGTATCGACCAAATGCCCGCCTCAAGATCGACCTCCGACCACTCTGCATGGCGCAACTCACCCGGACGAACAAAAACAAGCGGTGCCAACCTCAGCGCAGCCCGGATCACAAATGAGCCCTGGTAACCATCTATAACGCGAAGAAGGGCACCAACCTCTTTTGGATCGGTCACTGCAGCAAAATGACTTTTTCTTGCCGGCGGAAGCGCGCCTTTCAAATCTGCCGTCGGGTCACGATCTGCCCGACCGGTTGCCACGGCATACCGCATTACCTGCCCGCAGAGAATCTTTATTCTCTTGGCAGTATCCAGCGTTCCCCGCGTCTCGATGCGGCGAAGGACAGTAAGCACGTCAGGAGCCTTTATCGTGCTGATCGGACGAGAACCGATCCACGGAAACACTTCCCTTTCGAGGCGGACTAACAGTGTTTCTGCATAGCGATGCGACAAGCGGGGCGAAAACTTCTCATGCCATTCTCGTGCTACCACCTCGAAGTTGGTTTCGTTGCTGTCCTTGGCCAATTTCTGGGCTTTCCTGACTTCACCAGGATCGATTCCGTTCGCAATCTGTCTCCTGGCTGCTTCGCGCTTCTGACGTGCATCGGCAAGCGTTATCTCGGGATACTTCCCGAAAGCCAGAATCTTTTCCTTCCCTCCGAAGCGGTATTTGAAGCGCCAGAGCTTTCCGCCTGAAGGAGAAACCAGAAGGAACAACCCACCGCCGTCAAAGTGCGTAACTTGCTTTTGTCGAGACTTTGCTTTCTTGACCTTCTGTTCAGACAAGGGAACAATCCGCTTCGGCATGGCCTCTTCTCCTTTTTTGGGTATATGCGCTTCCGTTTGGGTATACGCGTGGGTAAATCGTATACCCATAACTCCTAGATTCATGCATATCACATTGGACGAGAAAAGGCAATAGAAACGCAAAAAGCCGCTCATTTTGAGCGGCTTTTGCACTGTATCGGACTTCTTCGGATTAAATTTTGGTGGACGAGAAGGGATTCGAACCCTCGACCCCCGCATTGCGAACGCGGTGCTCTCCCAGCTGAGCTACTCGCCCCCGGGCCTGAAAACTGCGTGGAAGCGGCTATAATCTAATCTATCGGGCGGAAGAAATCAAGAAAAATATTGGCTTGTCTTTCTTCCGGCTTCCCGCTGCCGGAATCCATCCTCTGCTGTATTGACAAACGCCCTCATCTCGGCTATAGTGTGCACTCGAATTCGAGAACGGACTTTTTGTTGAAAGGGGAAGCCATGCGCGAACGACAGAAGGAGCTGCAACGCAGGAGGAAGCGGAGAGAAGAGACACTTCGGGCCAGGCGGAAAACGGGGCGGGCCGAGGCCGCCGCCAAAAAAGGGAAATAACCCGGATGCGCAACCGGCATGCCGGACCCATAGCATCGCTTCTTGTCCTTGCGCTGGCGTGCGCCGCCCTGCTGCTGCCGGCGGGTTGCGCGCCGAAGATGGTCCCGGAGCCCGCGTGGGAAAAGGAGGCGGGCGCCCTCCTCGATCAGGCCGACGCTCAGTTCAGTAAAAGACAGTACGATCAGGCGGCCAAAACCGTCGATGCCTTTCTGTACCGGTATCCCACGAGCAGGCACAAGGACCGGGCGCTCTATCTTTTGGGCGACATGCGCCTGATGCAGCGCGACTATTCCCGGGCGCTTAATTATTATAAGGAAGTTCTCCAGGGTTATCCTGCATCATCCTACATCACTCAGGCGCGGTATAAGCTCGGCATCTGCTACTTCGAACTCAAGGACTACGACCTCGCCATCGCCAATCTCCAGGACAGGAGCAAGATCACCGACCCGTCGCAGCAGCGGCGCATCGCGGAGATGCTTTCCACGGCCTACCTCGCGAAAAAGAATTATCCGTCGGCGGTGAAGGAGTTCGCCGCGCTTGCCGAAACGTCCCCGAATGAAAAACAGCGCGCCGGCTACCGCGACTCGGTCCGCGAGATCATCGAAAAGCAACTGTCCGAGGGCGAGCTCAGCGCCCTTGCCGGGGGCGCCTCCTATCCGTCGGACATCGCGAGGCTCCGGCTTGCCGCCCTTCTGATCGAGCAGCGGCAGTACGGGGACGCGGTCAAGGTCGGCAGGGAGTTTCTCGAAAAGTTTCCGAACCATCCTGAAAAAACGCGCGCCGAGATGCTCCTGAACGAGGCGACCATCGGGCTCACCGCTCCCCGTTTCTTCCTGGGCGCGCTCGTCCCGCAGACCGGACAGCTCGCCTTTTTCGGCGACCGCGTGCTCAAGGGCATCCAGCTCGCGGTGCATGCCTTTAATTTGCAGAACCCCGGGGACCGCGCGGAGCTTCTTGTGAAGGACACGGAAGGCTCCCCGGAAAAAGCCGTTTCCGCGCTCAAAGAACTCGCCTCCAAAGACGTCGTGGCGGTTGTGGGCCCTCTGTTGACCAAGGAAGCGGAAGCCATCGCGCCCGAGCTGGAAAAACTGAAGGTCCCCGTGATCACGCCGGCGGCCTCGGGCGAGGACATCGGCAGGCGCTCCCCGTGGCTGTTCAGAAACGCTCTCACCAATGCGAGCCAGGCTGAGGCGGAGGCCCAGTACGCGGTCTCGCAGAAACTGAAAAAATTCGTGGTCCTCTACCCCGACGACCCCTACGGCAAGGACCTGGCCCGGATCTTCCGGAAAAATCTGGAAAGGAGGGCCGTGCTCCTGGCCTCGATCGCCTACCCCCCCGATGTAAAGGATTTCGGCCCTTACGCGAAGCAGGTCATCGAGATCGACCTCCGGTCCCGCAAAATCGCGATACCCGAGGATGATGCCGCGCGAAAGAAACTGTTCCAGGAGTATAGTCCGAGTTTCGACGCCGTGTACCTTCCGGGCCCCGCGGAGCGCATCGGGCTGATCATCCCGCAGCTCGCCTTTTACAACATCACCGGCGTCGCCTTCATCGGCTCGAACAGCGGACATGCCCCCGACCTGATCGAACGGGCCCAGCGTTACGCGGAGGGCGCTGTCTTCGCCGACGGGTTCTTCCCGGAGAGCGAGGACCCCGCGATCAAACAGATGGTAGACGCCTACCGCTCCGCGTATCAGGAAACCCCGGACATCCTCGCGGCCCAGGCCTATGACGCGGCCATGATGGTCCTGTCGCTCGCCAAGAGCCGCAAGAACACCCCGCAGGCGGTCAGGGACGGGCTGCTCGCGCTGAAGGGCTATCCCGGCGTCTCGGGCCTCACCACCTTCCCGGGCAATGGCGAGGCGCAGAAAAAGCTCTTCCTCATCAAGGTCCAGAACGGAGCGTTCGTGCCCGCGGACTAAGGAACGTATTCCCTGCCCCGTTTTTTCTTGACAAGGCCCTGCAATTTCTTTTAGTATCAATTTTTGCAAACCTGAATATCTCCTCGACGCAACAGGACTAAACGGGACTGAACACCATGGAAGAACTGAACACCATACAAAAAATCGCGGTCATGGCGCTCCCGCTCATCTTCGCCATCGTCCTGCACGAAGTGGCGCACGGCTGGGTCGCGGACAAGTTAGGGGACCACACCGCGCGCAGCATGGGCAGGCTCACGCTGAACCCCGTCTCGCACATCGACCTCTTCGGCACGATCATCATGCCGCTGCTCCTCTTCGTGCTCACGAACGGAAGGTTCGTCTTCGGCTCCGCCAAACCCGTGCCGATCAACCCCTATAATTTCAAAAACCCCAAAAAGGACATGGCGCTCTCCTCACTCGCGGGGCCGGGGGTCAACCTGATCATGGCCGTGTTGTTCACGCTCCTGCTGCGGGTCGTGATCGCGGGCCTCGAAGGCCATGTCCCCAAGCCGTACTGGAACTTGCTCTTTGTTCCCGTATCGTACATGCTCATGTACGGCATCATCATCAACGTCGTTCTCGCCGTGCTGAATTTAATTCCGATTCCCCCCCTCGACGGAAGCAGGGTGGCGTACTGGCTCCTCCCGAACAGACAGGCGGCGGCATATTACCGTCTTGAGCCCTACGGCATGTTCATCATCCTGGCGCTCTTCGGTTTGGGGATCCTCGGGAAGGTAATGACTCCCATCGTGGGGGCGATCCTCACGCTGCTGTTGGGAGAGAAGGTACTCTAAGCAGTCAAGAGGTCTTTTCATGTCCAAACAACGCGTCTTGAGCGGCATGCAGCCGAGCGGCCTCCTGCACCTCGGCAATCTCATGGGGGCGCTGGACAACTGGCGGAAGCTCCAGGACCAGTACGAGTGCTACTATTTCATCGCGGACTGGCACGCGCTCACCACGAACTACGCCGACACCTCGAACATCCGGACGTACGTCCGCGAGATGGTCACCGACTGGCTCGCGGCCGGGCTCGATCCGGAAAAGTGCGTCATCTTCAAGCAGTCCCTCGTTCCGGAGCATGCGGTCCTGCACCTGCTCCTGTCCATGTCCACGCCGCTCCCCTGGCTCGAGCGCGTGCCCACGTACAAGGAAAAGATCGATCAGATCCAGGACAAGGACATGAACACGTACGGGTTTCTGGGCTACCCCGTGCTCCAGGCCGCGGACATCCTGATCTACAAGGCCCACTTCGTTCCCGTGGGCGTGGACCAGCTCCCGCACCTGGAGCTCACGCGCGAGATTTGCCGGCGGTTCGACCAGTTCTACGGCGAGGTCTTTCCCGAGCCCCTGCCTTTGCTGACCGAATACCCCAAGCTCCCCGGGACCGACGGCCGCAAGATGAGCAAGAGCTATAACAATACGCTCAACCTTTCGGACAGCCCGGAGGACATCACGAAAAAGATCATGCAGATGGTCACCGACCCCGCCCGCGTCAGGAGACAGGACCCCGGCAACCCCGATGTCTGCCCCTTGTTCACACTCGACAAGATCTTCGCGCCCAAAAAATGGTGCGATTATGTGAACGTCGAGTGCAGGCGCGCGGGCATCGGCTGCGTGGACGATAAGAAGGAACTCTTGAAGCATCTCCTCGCCTACCTCAAGCCGATCCAGGACAAACGGAAAGAACTCGTCGCGCAGCCCGACCGGGTCAGGGAGATCATCGCCGAAGGCTCGCACAAAGCCCGCGCCGTGGCGCAGCAAACGCTGGCCGAAGTGAACGAAGCGATGAAGCTGTAGCACATTCGGAATGGGGAATTACGCCGTCATTGCGAGCGACCAAAAGGAGCGCGGCAATCGCGTTATAAATCCAAGATTGCTTCGTCGCCGTGCTCCTCGCAAATGACACCTCATTTAGCGCATTTGCATTAATCGCATTTCGTTTTCATTCCGCACTCCGCATGCTGCACGCATCCGAAAACCCTTGACAACACTGCGCGTCTCCCCTATTATCTAATTGAGCATTTTCCCGGTAACCAGCAATGATAACGACCATTCAGGATGTCTTAAAGGAATACCAGTCGGACATGGAGCGCATGGAGCGCAGGATCCATGAGAGCCTGGGCACCGATGTACCGCTCATCCAGCAGGTCAGCAAATACATCCTCGGCTCGGGCGGCAAGCGGTTCCGTCCCCTGCTGCACCTCCTCTCCGCGCGCCTGTGCGGCTGCCGCGAACACGACGCCGAATATCTTTTGGGCAGCGTCGTTGAGTACATCCACACCGCCTCGCTCCTGCACGACGACGTGGTGGACGAGGCAAAAATCCGCCGGGGCAGATCCTCCGCCAACTCGCTCTGGGGGAACCAGGCGAGCATCCTCGTGGGCGATTATCTCTACTCCAAGGCGCTCTACCACGCCGTCCGGCTCGAGAACCAGCGCGTCATGGACGTCCTCTCCGAGACCACGACCACCATGTCCGAGGGAGAGGTGCTCCAGCTCATGCAGATCCAGAACGCGGACATCACCGAGGCCGACTATTTCCGGCTCGTGGAGTGCAAAACCGGCGTCCTGATCGCGGCCGCGTGCCGGCTGGGCGCCATCATCAGCAAGGCGCCGCTCTCCCACGAAGACGCCCTGACCGCCTACGGGAAAAGGCTCGGCCTCGCGTTCCAGATCACCGATGACACCCTCGATTACGCGGCAGACCAGAAACAGCTCGGCAAGGCCGTGGGCAAGGACCTGGAGGAAGGCAAAGTCACCCTCCCCCTTATCTACCTCATGCGAAAAACGAACGACGCCGAGAGGGAGCGGCTCAGGAGCATTCTCAATGCGGACGCCCTCAGCGAGGGCGACCAGACCTACACGCTGGACCTGATGGCGAAGCACGGCGCGGTCGATGAGGCGCTTGCGTACGCGCAGACGCTCTCGAACGAGGCCAAGTCCGCCCTGGGAGTATTCCCTGATTCATCGGCGCGCCGCGCCCTCACGGCGCTCGCGGACTACGTCGTGCAGCGGGAAAAGTGACGCCTCGCAAGAGCACGCATTAATGGTCTTACGCTTTATGATCGTCATCCCCGAATGATTCTATCGGGGATCCAGTTTTTATGAATATTCCTCTTTCGCGGGGATGCCATATTATTTTATGAAATGCACAGACTATTTCGAGACCGTTAAGAAAACTTTTATTATATCGGGCAGATGGTGACGTAATGCATCCTCTCGTAAAGCTGGCAAAAGACGCCGTCGAACTGTACGTGAGGGAAGGCAAAATTTTAGAGATCACGGAAGAGGAACTGCCGTCCGATTTGAAGCTGCGGGCGGGCGTGTTCGTCTGCCTCAAGGTGCGCGGCAATCTCCGCGGGTGCATCGGCACATACCAGCCGGCGGAGCCCACGATCGCCCGGGAGGCTGTGCGGAACGCGATCAGCGCCGCGACCTGCGACCCCCGGTTCATGTGCGTTCGCGCTGAAGAGCTGGACAGCATCGAGTACTCCGTGGACGTCCTCACGCCCCCGGAGAAGGTCGCCAGCAAGAGCGAGCTGGACCCGCGGCGATACGGTGTCATCGTGCAGGCCGGAGGACGGCGGGGCCTGCTCCTGCCGGACCTCGAAGGCGTGAATACCGTGGACTACCAGATCAGCATTGCCCTGCAGAAGGCGGGGATTTCGCCGGGAACGCCGGTCGAGCTTTCCCGGTTCGCTGTGAAGCGCTATCATTAAAAATAAGGACAGGAGGAAACGATGGAGAGGCCGGAAAGGGCTGAGAGAGACGATTCGCAGAAGGCAAAACTCATATTTTTTTCACTCGCGGTGGTGGTGGTCATCATTCTCGTCTGGAGCTTCGTCTCGGCG
>DASWAB010000222.1:0-5716 GCA_036391375.1 Nitrospirota bacterium | reverse complement strand
AGGACGTGATGCTGATGGAGCATATGACCACGGCGACCCTGCTGGCGAAGCGCATGATGACCGACACGGTCATGGCCAGGCCCAAACTGCCCGCGGATGACGAGGGAAATTTTCCCGAGGAGGAGTTCAAGGACTATGCCTGGAAGAAAAGCGTCACTTCCACGCCGCTTTCCCAGGTCATGGAGGTGCGGATCGCGGTGCTCTGGAAGGAAGGAGCGCGTCAGGAGGCGGTGGAACTGGTAAGCTATGAGTAGAACACCGTGCGAAGCGGGCAGTGCGAAGTGCGAAACTGAAGTGACGAAACCGGCAGAGCATCCTTCACGCTCCGCGCTCAGCGTTTTGCACTCGAAGGGTTTTACGCTCCTCGAAGCGCTGATCGCGGTGGCGATCATGGCCGGCATCATCACCGTAATTTATGCCAGCTTCTTTACGGCCGGCCGGAATGTCGAGCAGGCGGAGGCGAGGCGGGACGCGGCGGACCTGGCCCGCACGCTGATGACCAAACTCACCAGCGACATCGAGAACGCCTACGTCAATCCGGACATGAATGCTCCCGTCGTCACCACCATTTTTTTAGGCAAGAGGGTGCAGCCGGATCCGGGGAACGACAAAAAAAGGTACGACGAACTGTATCTCACCGCGCTCACGAACTGGCGCAGGCCCGATTCGAAAGAGACGGACCTCTGGGAAGTGGGCTACTATTTCAAGGAGAAGCCGGACGGCTCGGGTTACGTCATGATGCGCAGGGAAAAGCGCGAGTTGAGCAAGGATTCCCCGGCGCTTGAGGGCGGTGTTGAGTACGCAATGACCGATCGGGTGGAGGGCCTTCATCTCCGGTATTACAACGGCTCCGCGTGGTCCGACGAATGGAGCATCAAAGGCATGCTTCCGAGTGCCGTCGAAATCACGCTGGCGCTCGACGACGGCTCCGCCTACGTCACGGAAGCGGAAGTCGGGTCTGCCGGAGTGGCGCGGTGATGCAAACGCGGAGTGCGGAGTGCGGAGTAAAAGAAAAAAGGTGCACAATGAGCGCGGCGTCGCGCTGATCATCGTTCTCCTGGTCACGGCGCTTCTTATCGCGCTTATTTTCGAGTTCGCCTACGGCACCCGCGTCAGCATGCGGGGCACGGTGAATTTTCGCGACAGCCAGCGCGCCTATTACCTGGCGCGGTCGGGCGTGAACTTCGTGGGATTGCTCCTGAACGATAACCTGAAAAAGGGCAAACTGCAGGAGAATATCGAGCAGCGCGATTGGCAGGCCGTGCCGATCCTGACGGAGGCAAGCGACACGGAACTCAAAGTGCGCTGGGAAGATGAAGGCGGCAAGATCAATGTCACGAACCTGACCAGGGGGAGCGACGGCTACAACCGGCTGGGCGCCCTCTTTGAAATGCGCGGGGTCAACCGGGACATTCTCGACCAGATCAGCGCGTGGATGATCGAAGAAAAAAGGAATTTTAATCTTCTCACGGAGCTTCACCGGTTCCTGAGCGATGAAGAATTCCGGAAAGTGCAGGATGGAGTGACGGTGTACCCTCTTACTCTCGTGGCGGGAAACAAGATAAACATCAATACGGCTTCGGTTGATGTTCTGCAGAGCGTCGGCCTGAATCCGGGGATGGCGGGAATGATCAAGGAGCGCCGGGACCAGGAGCCGTTCAAGACGCCGCAGGAAATTTCCGATTTCCTTGGGCCTTCGAATGTGCTGGCTGCGGGGCAGCTTGCCGACACGAGTGATGTGTTCAAGGTCGCCTCGTACGCCACGGTGGGCGGGTACACGAAACAGGTCGAGGCCATCATCCGGCGAACGAGTTCCGGTTTTTCCGTCAGCTACTGGAGAGTGCTGTGAAGATCGTCGGTTTAAAAATCGAGAAGGGGCTGGTCGCGGCCACGGTCGTCGAAAAGGGCCTGCGCCACACGGAGCTCAGGGATTTCTTCAGCCAGTCCTTCGCCACGGACGCCGAGCTCGTTGATATCCTCAGGGACAGGGCCCGGAGCTGGTCCGGCGGCCGCATCGTCTCGTCCATCCCCGGCGGCCGGTTCAGCCAGCGCATCATCGCGTTGCCCTTCGGCGACCGTAAACGCGTGGAAAGGGCGCTGCCTTTCGAGCTGGAAGACTCCGTGCCGTTTCCGCTCGACGACGTCGAACTCGACTACCTTATCCTCGACGGGGCGGAAAAGGGCGTCGACAAAAAAAGGGAGACCTCTGTCCTCGGTATCATGCTTCCGAAAGCCGTCCTGCGGCAGCACCTCGAGCTGCTCGCCTCTGCCGGCATTGACCCGCAGGTCGTCGCGCCCTCCTACCTCGGGCTCTATTTTTTCTCCAGGACGCTCCCGGTCGAAGGGACGGCCGCGCTGATAGACGGCAATGATCTTTGTGTGAAGAGCGGAGAGCTGGTAAAGGCCTGCAGGAGCTTTGCCGGGCCGCAGGCTGCCGGAGGGCTCGGCCATTCGATCAAGGCGCTCGAAACCGAGTCCGGAGCGCCGATTGAGAAAGCCTATCTTCTCTCGGCTGAGGAGGGCTTAGAGGCGGCGCTTGCCGAACTGGGCTTCCCCGTGGAGAGCATATCGCCTGAATTCAACGGGAAGAAGGCCGAGGATCCGGTGAGCCTTGGGCTCGCGCTCTCTGAACAGGTCAACTTCCGCAAGGGGGCATTTTCCTACCGGCCGGCCGAAAGAGGAGCGCGGCGGATGAAGCGCACCCTCATTGTTGCCGGGGCGATAACGGCGGCGCTCGCCGCGGCGAACATCGGGGTGAAGCTCTATCTGGTCGAGTCGAGCTACGGAAAGCTCGATCAGGAGATCAAAAGCATCTATCGCCAGGCCGTTCCGGACGCCAAGGTCCCCGGCGACCCCGTGCGGGAGATTCACAATAAGATCGACGAAGCGACGAAGAAATTCGGGGTGCTCGGTACGGGCACGTCGGCGCTTGACGTCATGAAGGCGGTTACCGAGGGCATTCCCAAGGAAGTGCGCGTAAGCTTTCAGGAGTTTATTCTCGAGGGCGATTCGCTGAAGCTCCAGGGCGATGCAACGTCCTTCGAGGCCGTGGACAAGATGAAGGCCGAGCTCCAGAAGTCTCCGCTGTTCGCCGAAGTGAAGGTGCTGGACACGCGCATGGGCGTGGACAGCAAGGTGAAATTCCGGTTCGAGATGAAGCTGAAGCAGGCAATGTGATTCGTATAAGATTTTGCCACGGATGGGCGCGAATTTTCACGAAGAAGAATCAAAACAAATGATGGTCTTTTTCAAAAATTTTTAATTCGTGTTAATTTGTGATAATTCGTGGCTGACGAGGTTTTGATGAAGCTTGAGGAACGTGATAAACGAGTGCTCGTCGTCGGAGGCGTTGCAGCGGCGCTGATCCTGCTCTACGCGTTCGTGGTCTCCCCCCTCACTTCGGACCTGTCCTACAAAAAGGAGCAAATCCCGAAGAAGGAACGGGACCTGAAGGAAATGCGCGTGCTCAAGGACCAGTACCTCGAGATCCAGAAGCGGCTGCAGCAGGCCCAGGCCGCGGCGGCGAAGCGCGGCCCGCTCCTCACGGAGATCGAGAACATCACGAAACGGGCGAACCTTTCGAGCAAGGTCGTGTCGCTCAAACCGCAGGCGGGCGTTCAGACCGAGACGTTCAAGGAGAGCATCGTCGAAATCAGGCTCGAGAGCATCACCCTCTATGATATCGTCAACTACGTTTATATGCTCGAACAGGACTCGCTCCGCGTCAAGAAGCTGCAGTTCAAGCCGCGGTTTGACAATCCCAAACTCCTGAACTCGATGATCCTCGTTTCGAGCGCCGGGTAGAACAGCATGATCGACAGACGACTCCTCCTCCGACGGCTTTCCTACGGCGCGTACTTCGCCGCGGCGTTTCTGCTTTTCCTCCTTCTCCTGTTCCCCTTCGACCGGGTCAAGGCAAAGATCGAGTCGGAAACCCGGCTGCGCACGCCGGTGGACATCTCCATCGCGCGCATTTCACCGCGGTTCTTCAACTATTTCGTGCTTTCCGATGTGGTGATCTCGGCCAAAAGCGGCACGGTTTTGTTCGAGAGCCCGTCGGTCAGGACAACGGTCTCGCTCTTCGGGCTGCTCCGGGGCCTGCTTTCGCTCAACCTGAAGGCCCGGGCCTACGGCGGGGAGCTGAGCCTGAAAGCGCAGCCGGGAGGGGGGAGGCAGTACTTTCTGTTCGACGCGAACGGCCTGGACATTGGCGCGTACCCCTTGCTGAAAGACCTCGGACTCAAGCTGTCCGGCAAATTCGGCGGAAATTTCGAGATGATCGGCGACGCGGGCAAGGGGCGGTTCTGGATGAAGGGGCTGGCCTCGCGGGAGCTCAGGATCAAGGGTTTTCTCATCCCGGACCTTGACTTCGACCAGTGCTGGATCGAAGTGGACCTCAAGGGAGACCGGCTGACGGTCAAGAAACTGGAACTGAACGGGAAGGAGCTTACGGTCCGCTGTCTGGGCGATCTGGTATTGCGGGAACGCGGCACGCTCAACCTCACGGTGAAGCTCAAACCATCGGAGCGTCTGGCGCAGGAGCAGGCGGGCATTCTGTCCCTGCTGCGGAACAGGGACGCGGAGGGGTTTTACCAGTTCGTTTTGGGCGGCACGCTGACCGATCCCTTGCCGAGACTGTAGCGCCGCAAGAGAAAGTTTTTACAGCCCGTCAAAACGAATATCCTATCCTGACCCCAACCATGTCGGCATGCGACTTCGGCTGAAAATAGCCGCTGGCGCCGGAATAGACGACATCGGATTTGGAGAACCGCATGCTGTCGTAGTAACCGCTTATCTTGAAGAAATGTATTTCTATCCCTGCTTCGGCAAAAAGTGAAGGTTCGTTTCCCGGATTTAACGTGATGCCTAATTGGGACACATAATTCTCATTATAGAGCGGAAACTTGACGCCTGTTTCCGCGAAGAGCTTTCCGCCCGCACTCATTGCAGCGCTTCCGCGAACGCCGAGGCGCAGGTAGAAGGTGGACCAGTCTTCGCGGTATCCGTAAGCGGTGGTGCCGTTTGACGCGGTGCCGTTTTTGATATTGCGGGACCATCCCCGAAGCCCGAGTCCGCCGAACGGCTCTATTGAAACGCCTTGCGAAGGGCGGAATGTATACCCCGCATCTCCCTCTATTTTTACTCCGAAGTAATCGGTCCTTGTTTTTACCGGAACTCCCGCCTGGGTCGCGCCGTCATAATCAACCGTTCCGCCAAAGAGCTCTACTCTTGGCTTCACTGTTGCCTGGTTCAAAAATTCGTGATAATAGGTGAACCCCACGCCGTATCTCGGGCCTGATTCACGCAGGAGCCGATTGCCCGCATCATCAAATTCCCTCCACTCAAAATTCTCCGCGGCCACGTACACTTCGGCTTCGCCGCCAAGGGGCGCGGCTATCGCGCTGCCCGAACTGAACAGCAGCAGGAACGGTAAAACTATGAAAACCCACTGCCGGACCCTGCCCAGACCACTCATGGAATCTCCTCCGATGCGCAACGTATGCTTGGTTTTGCCGACGCTTGTTTGAAACAGCATAACCAGAAGAGTGCTGTTTGTCAAGCGCAGAAGGTAAATGGTAGTGTAAAATCCTCTGTGTAAAATTTACTGTAGAAAAGAAAAAGGGTGTATTCTCCTTTTGGCGATCTCAAACGAGAAGAGGAGGAATACACCCAATGGCAGTGAAAACACTACCGGAATTAAAAGTATCAGATTTGG
>DASWAB010000221.1:0-2316 GCA_036391375.1 Nitrospirota bacterium | reverse complement strand
CCGAGCAGCGTGCAGACGCTGTCCGTGACTTCCGGCGAAAGAATGTGCTCGAACTTGCACGCTTCTGCCTCCGCGCCGTCAAGGGCGAAAAGATCATAAAACAGCCGCAGGGAAAGCCGGTGTCTGCGGACGAGTTCCTTTGCGCGTTTCTCCCCTTTGGGAAGGAGTTCGATTCCCTCCCCCTTCATGTCTATCCAGCCGTTTTTTGCGAGTTCGGTAAGGATGTTTTCGCAGCCCTCCACGGCGCAGTTTTCTATCACTGCCCCCCGCGAAAGCCTGCCTTCTTCGCGCAGCGTCCACATGCTCTCGAACAGTTCGTCTTCTTTTTCGATCTCGGGCAGCACGCAGAGCGCAGGGTGACCGGCCCTCCCCTCGACAATATTCATTTTCTTCTGTTCAGACATCGTTCCTCCTCTTTTCAGTGCGGGATTTGGCGTGTGGAGTGCGAAATGAAAATCAAGGAGGATCCACGACTCCGCGCTCCGCATTCGTCATTTCACACTTTTATTACAGCGCCACCTTCAACGTTCTGAGCGCCCAGTTGAGCGCCCCGCCCACTGCAAAGGCAAAGGGGAAAATGAACGCAACCATGTAAAGCGCGGCTTTCATCCCCTGTTCTTTCACCATCACGAAAAAGTTCGCAATGCAGGGCACGAAAAGCGTAACCACCACCAGGCTCACGACGGTCTGCACGGGGTCAAGCAGGCCTTCCTTGGAAAGCATGAAAAGCCCGGCTGCCCCGTAATCCCGGCGCAGAAATCCTATGACAAAGGCCTCTGCCGCCTTGGCCGGCAATCCCAGGAAGCCGACCACGATGGGGTCCGCGAGCCTTTGGATAAAGGCAAGCGCTCCGATTTTGTCCGCGGTGAACAGGATAAAAGTCCCTAAAACAAAGAGCGGGACCGCCTCCTTCAGATACCATTGCACCCGCGCCATGGTTTTGATCAGGATGTTCGTGAGCTGCGGCACACGGATTGGCGGCAGTTCGAGAACGAAGTCCGAAGGGTCGCCGGGGATCAATTTGGAAGCGAGGTACCCGATGAGAAGCATGACCCCCACCATCGTCCCGATCCAGATTCCCGTCGCGAGACCGGAAATCCCCGAAATCATCCCGAGCACAACGCCGAGCTGCGCCGAACAGGGAACGCCCAGGGCGAGGAGAAACGTCACGAGCAGCCTCTCCTTCTTCGTCTCAAGGATGCGCGTGGTGAGCGTAGCCATCGTGTCGCAGCCGAGCCCCAGGATCATCGGCAGTACGGCTTTTCCGTTCAGTCCCATGATCTTGAAAATTTTATTCACCATGACCGCAAGCCTCGGGAGATACCCCGAATCTTCGAGGATGCCGAAGGCGAAAAAGAAAAAGCCCACGATCGGCAGAACAATGGCGATCGCGTACGTAAGGGCCATGGTCACAAGCCCGTAATTGCCGATGATGAGTTCCTGAAGAAAAGGGACCGGCAGGATAAAATGGACGATCTTTGCGGCCCAGGGGTTCAGATATTCTCCGAAAACGGTCTTCTCCAGAAAATTGACGGTGGTTCCCGCCCCGAGCACGCCCACGAATTGATAGACGGCGTACAGGACGGCGATGAGAATCGGAATGCCGTAGACCGGGTGCATCGACCATTTGCCGATATGAAACGCGAGCGCGGACCCGGTGCCGGCCTCATGGCGCGTCATGACCTGCGCCAGGATTTCGTCGGCCCTTTTCATCCTGCGCTGGTTGATGAGATAGCCGAGAGAATTATTGAACTTCCCCTGGATGCCCTGGCGTATTTTTTCCATCTCCGCTATCACGTGGTCCTGCACGTTTGCGTGGAGCCACCCCTTGAGACTTTCATCCCCCGCGAGAATCATGAGCGCAAGGGCACGCCGGGAGATGTTCGCCTCGGGGAGGAGCGCCGCTATGTCCCTTACCCCCCCTTCGATCAGATCGTCGTACCGGGGCGCGACGGTCGACGGCCGGGGGTGCTGGATGCCGTGCAGGAGCTTATCGATGCCGCTTCTCCGGATGGCGACGGTTTTGACCACCTCGATGCCGAGGAGTTCTGAAAGCTTTTCCTGATCGACGAGAATGCCCCGGCTTTTCGCCTCATCGTCCATGTTGAGATCGAGGATAAACGGCACTTCCATCTCGGCGAGCTGGATCGTTATCAACAGCGCGCGCCGCAGGTTCTTGGTGTCGGCCACCTGCACAACGACGCCGGCCTTATCCGTCAGAAGGATGTCACGGGTGACTTTTTCATCCTCGGACATGGGCACGAGGCTGTTCACCCCCGGCGTGTCGATCACGATGGTGCGTGTTTTATTCAACAC
>DASWAB010000220.1:0-2364 GCA_036391375.1 Nitrospirota bacterium | reverse complement strand
CAGGGCGGTGTAGTGCGTAAAATCGAACCGCAGCCGGTCAGGCGCAACGAGCGATCCAGCCTGTTTCACGTGCTCGCCCAGGACGGAGCGGAGCGTGGCGTGGAGGATATGCGTCGCCGTGTGGTGCCGGACCGTGTCCTGACGTTCTTCCTCTTCCACCTTCGCGAGCACCGCGTCTCCGATTTTGAAACTCCCTTTTTTCACCGTTCCCTTGTGCACAAAAACGCCTTCCACGGGCTTGACCGTGTCGGCAACCATAAACTTCGCGGCCTCGCCCAAAAGCTCCCCCTTGTCGCCCACCTGTCCGCCCGACTCCGCGTAGAACGGCGTCTGGTCAAGGATGATCTCGGCCTCGTCGCCTTCATGGACCTCATTCACCTTTTTTTCCTCTTTGAGGATGGCGACGATCTCCGCTGTCCCCTCGAGCGCGTCATAGCCGGTGAATGTCGTTTTTCTGACGCCGGCTGCGATTTCCTTATAAATAGTCTTGATTTTTTCTTCGCCCGAGCCTGTCCAGGCAGCGCGCGCCTTGTCCCGCTGCGCCTGCATCGCCTTGCGGTAGCCTTCCTCGTCCAGTTCGAGACGCAGGTCCCTGGCCATGTCCGCCACGAGGTCGAGCGGGAACCCGAAGGTATCGTAGAGCTTGAAGAGCACGTCGCCGGGAATCATGAGCTTGTTTTCCGCCCTGAGCTTCGCCACGGTCTCGTTCAAGAGCGCGAGCCCGGACTCGAGGGTGGTCGCGAACCGCTCTTCTTCAACGAGCGCCACCCTGGCGACGTGCTCCCGGCTGTCGGCAAGCTCAGGGTACGCCTCCCGCATCTCGTCCACGACCGCGCCCGTGAGCTTGTACAGAAACGGTTTGTTGATCCCGATCAGCCGCCCGTAGCGGCTTGCCCTGCGGATGATCCTGCGGAGCACGTACCCCCTGCCCTCGTTCGAAGGGAGCACGCCGTCGGAGACGAGAAAGGTCATGGCCCGGAGATGGTCTGCGCAGACCTGGTAGGAGATATCGGTCTGTTCGTCTTTGTGGTACGGTACGCCCGCCAGGGACGCAATCTCTTTGATGATCGGCTGAAACAGGTCGGTTTCAAAATTGGTCCTCACCTTCTGAACAACGGAGGAGAGGCGTTCGAGGCCCATGCCGGTGTCGATGGACGGTCTCGGAAGCGGAGTGAGCTTTCCGGTCTCATCGCGGTTGTACTGCATGAACACGAGGTTCCAGATCTCAAGGTACCGGTCGCAGTCGCACCCCACGGCGCATCCCGGCTTGCCGCAGGAAATCTCCTCCCCCTGGTCGATAATGATCTCGGAACACGGTCCGCAGGGCCCTGTGTCGCCCATGGACCAGAAGTTGTCTTTTTCGCCCAGGCGCACGATCCGCTCCGGTTTGACGCCTGCGACCGTCTGCCAGAGTTCAAAGGCCTCATCGTCGTCTTTGTAGATCGTGACCCAGAGTTTTTCTTTCGGGAGCTTTACAACCGTGGCCAGGAATTCCCAGGCGAATGCAATGGCGTCTTTTTTGAAATAATCGCCGAACGAGAAATTTCCGAGCATCTCGAAAAACGTATGGTGGCGGGCCGTGTGGCCCACGTTTTCGAGGTCGTTGTGCTTGCCGCCGGCGCGCACGCACTTCTGGGAAGTCACCGCGCGCTTGTAGTCACGCACGTCTTCCCCCAGGAACACGCTTTTGAATTGCACCATTCCCGCGTTCGTGAACAGCAGCGTGGGGTCATTCTTCGGAACGAGGGAAGAGCTCGGCACGATTTTGTGGCCTCGCTCCGCAAAAAAATCGAGAAACAATTTCCGCAATTCGTTCGCTTTCAAAACAGGGCTCCTTCAAGAAGAATTATGGATATTATAACACTGAGGAAAATAGCAGAAAAGAGGGAAGAGTTCAATAGCTTACTGCTGCCCGGGCAATTGCCGGGCAACAGAAGCGATCACTGAAAAGGAGAGCGCATCGGGCTGTTCGACGGTCTTCGCCCCTGCCATCCGATTGTTCCGCGTGTTCTTACTTCACCGAATTGACAATGGACCGTATAATCCCGGCAGAAAATCCCCTGCGCTCAAGAAACCCGGCAAGGCGTCGGCGTTGTACTTCCGGCGCGAAGCGGCTGAGACTTTTCCTTTTCTTTTCCGCCTCCCGCCGGGCGATATCGGCCTCTGACGGCTCCTGAAAGGCCTCGCTGAGGACCTCCAGTATGATGTCGCGGCTTACGCCCTTGCCCCTGAGTTCCTGCTCGATCCTGCGCCTTCCGAAACCACGGAGCCTGATTCTGCTCAAGGCCCATTGACGGGCGAAGGCGCCGTCGTTTACATACCCAAGCCGTATAAGATGGGCGATGACCGATTCGATAACGGCAG
>DASWAB010000219.1:0-8523 GCA_036391375.1 Nitrospirota bacterium | reverse complement strand
CGAGGACCGGGTGAGGGATACCGGGACCCTCAAGTCAGAGAAGGCCCGTGACCTCGGCATGGTCGGGTTCGCCGCGCGCGCGAGCGGTTTGAACCTCGACTGCCGCATCCATCATCCGTCCCCCCCCTACGACCGGATCGGCGTGAGCATCCCCATCCTGGTTTCGGGTGATGTTCACGCCCGCGCATGGGTAAGAGTGGAAGAAGTCAGGGATTCCATTCGCATCATCCGGGAGATACTGAAAACGCTTCCGGAGGGCGCGGTTTCCTCTTCGCCTCGCGCGCCGCAGCCTGACCGCTCCGGGTTTGCAGCTGTCGAGGGCTGGCGGGGGGAGATCATCTATTGGGTCCAGTCCGGGCCGAAGGGGGAGATCAATCGCTGCATGGTGAGGGACCCATCCTCCGTCAACTGGCTCGGCCTCGAACAGTGTATTCACGGAAACATCGTGCCCGATTTTCCCTTGTGCAACAAGAGCTTTAATCAGTCGTATTCAGGGAATGACCTGTGAAGCGCGAGGGATGAGGGACGATAGACGAGGGACGCAAAAAAGGCTTTTTCGTCCATCGTCCGTCGGGCATTATCGTCCATCAGCATTAATAGTGGGAGTACCATGATCAGGATCCTAAAACAGATATTCCGCACCGGCATCGTGACCGAGCCGCTTCCTCCGATTACAGATCCGGAGATCGAAAAGATCGGCGTGCAGCTTGAAAAAGTCATCAGGCGGCGTTTCAAGGGGAGCCTGGCCATCCGTGAGGTTGACGCGGGCTCGTGCAACGCATGCGAACTGGAGATCCACGCCATCAACAACCCGATCTACAACTGCGAGCGTTTCGGTATTCATTTTACCGCGTCCCCCCGCTTTGCCGACATGTTGCTCGTGACGGGACCGGTTACGCACAACATGGAGATCGCGCTCAGAAGGACGTACAACGCCACCCCCTCTCCGAAGCTGGTCGTCGCGGTGGGAGACTGCGGATGCACGGGAGGCATCTTCGGCGAGAGCTATGCGTCTCTGGGCGGGATCGGCAAGGTCATCCCCGTGGATGCCATCATACCCGGATGCCCGCCCACCCCCACGGCCCTGCTCCAGGGTATTTTGAAGGCCGTCCGAGGGTAAGCCCGTTTTCAGCGACGATCGCAACGAAAAGCAGACTTGTAAAAAGTCTGCTTTTTTGTTTTTGGATTTTGTCATTCGCTGCATTATATCGAAATTCGAATTGCCTGTTCGGCATAACGGACGGGAGAGAAGAACGAGTACAACTATATTCCTACGAATTTATGCTTCCTTGCAGCTTGCTGTAAAGTACTTCAATTTTTTGCAATGGGACGCTACAGCAAGTTAGGCGATATTCGGAGGTCTGCTATAATCAGAACCAGCAACCAAAAACTGCATGTCCCCCGGAGGTGACATCATGAAGATCATCACGGTATTTTGTTTCGCGTTCTGCATGACATTGCCGCTCCCTGCTGTCGGGAACCAGGTGGGCGGAGGAGACCTTGTCTTTACACCCGGGGGGACGCACCGGGTTGTCTTCAGCCATGAGATGCATATCAACGAAAAAGGCCAAAGGTGTTCCGGATGCCATTACCACGTGTTTCAGATGACAAAAGGGGCAGCCAGGATCAGCATGAACAAGATGACCAACGGCGATTTCTGCGGAAGATGCCACAACGGACAGAAGGCCTTCGGTGTAAACGATTCGAAGGCATGCTCCAGATGTCATAAGGAAACCACTAAAGCGGCAGTCGGCGACAGATGAAACACCCGATGAGGAATAAACCATAACAAATTTATCTATCGTGAACCCGCGGCCGAACTCCCTTCAGGGAGAAAAGGCATTTTAAGGGTTTCGACATGAACGCCTTATGACACTTTTCCGTTTTCCCGCCGTCTTGATTGCGTTGCTGCTGATCGTGTTCGCCGGCTGCCTTCCGCCGGCAAAAATCCCCATTGATACGATCCACTATGACGCCGGGGAGTCAGGCGTTGCGCGGGTCCTTATCGTATTCCTGCCGGGCAGCGGCGATTCGATGTCGGTTTTTCAGCGGGAGGGCCTCGTTGCGGCTGTGCGGCAACGGGGGGTGCCGGCGGACATGATCGCGGTGAACGCCCACGTGGGGTA
Source organism: Nitrospirota bacterium (assembly GCA_036391375.1). Taxonomy (GTDB): domain Bacteria; phylum Nitrospirota; class UBA9217; order UBA9217; family UBA9217; genus DASWAB01. The sequence continues at coordinate 6,397 of DASWAB010000219.1, read as the reverse complement.
CTACGCCAACGGGACTGTCTTCAAGCGGCTGAAGGAGGACGTCATCGGGCCCGCGAAAAAACGGGGATACCGCCAGATCTGGCTGGTCGGCGATTCGCTGGGAGGCTATGGGGCAATATTATACGACAGCGAATATCCCGAAGACATCAGCGGGGTTCTTCTGCTCGGACCTTTTTTGGGGAAGAAAGAGCTCATCGACGACATCAAGCAGGCCGGGGGGGCGCGGAACTGGGCGCCCAAAGCGGTCAGGGAAAAATCCGAGGCCGCCTGGGAGGAGCGACTCTGGCTGTGGTTCAGAGACAGCGAAAGCCGGCGAGGTTTTTCGCAAATATACCTGGGCTACGGACGCGGCGACCGGTTTACCTATGCGCAGGATTATTTGGCGTCGCTTATGCCTCCGCAGCAGGTGATCGTCGTTGACGGAGGGCATAATTGGGAGACTTGGAAAAAATTGTGGGACCTGTTCCTTAACAGAAACATCTTCGGGCTTTAAGGAGAAGCAGCTTCAGCGACTCAGGAGGCAGCGAGCGACTATTCCCGCTGCCTCGGATCGAGCGCGTCGCGGATGCCTTCGCCCAGGAGGTTGTATCCCAAAACCGTGATCAGAATTGCCAATCCCGGAAAGGCCGAGAGCCACCAGGCGATCTCGATATTGTCCTTGCCCGACGAGAGGAGGCTCCCCCAGGACGGCGTGGGAGGCTGAACTCCGAGACCGAGGAAACTCAGCGCGGATTCGATGAGGATCGCGCCGCCGACGCCCATGGTGGCGGACACGAGGATCGGGGAAAGCCCGTTCGGCAGGACGTGCCGCATGATGATGCGGTTGTCCGAAGCGCCAAGGGCATGTGCCGCGACCACGAACTCGCGCTCCTTGAGCGAGATGAATTCCGCGCGGATAAGACGCGCCGGCTCCATCCAGCTCGTAAGCCCGATCACAATCATGATGTTGATGATGCTCGGTTCGAGAATGGCGATGACGGCGAGCACCAGGAAGATCGTGGGGATGGAGAGCATGATGTCGACGAGCCGCATGATCAGGCTGTCGATCCAGCCGCCGTAGAAGCCCGCGATCGAGCCCATGATGACGCCGAGGATGGTCGCGATGCCGACGGCGACAAAGCCCACTTCGAGCGATATCCTGCCTCCCCAGAGCATGCGCGAGAGCACGTCCCTCCCCAGATCATCCGTCCCCAGCGGATGCGAAAAGTTCGGGCCGATAAGGATGTTTCTGATGTCGATGGCGGAAGGATTGTACGGAGCGATCAGCGGCGCAAAAATGGAGAAGACGAAGACACCCAGCACGAGCATCCCGCCGATGACCGCAAGCCTGTTCTTCAATAGATAATGCACGGTTTGCGCTGCGTAGGATTCCGGTTTATTCATGTCTTTTTTATTTCGCTTTCCGAATTTCGCACTCCGCATTAACGAAGTCTCACCCTCGGGTCCGTAAATGCATAGGCGACATCCGCGAGGAAATTGCCGAGCATGGTCAGAAACGCTCCCGGCACCAGAATCCCCATGGCCAGGTTATAGTCCCTAGACAGCACCGCCTGATACATCAGCAGGCCCATGCCGGGGATGCCGAAGACCGTCTCCATGATTGCGCTGCCGCCGATGACGCCGGGAAGCGACAGGCCGAGGATCGTGATCACCGGCATAAGGGCGTTCCGGAGCGCGTGCTTGTACACGACGACGCCCTCGGAAAGGCCCTTCGCGCGGGCGGTGCGGATATAGTCCTGCCGCATGACCTCGAGCATGTTGTTTCTCATGTAACGGGAGTAAGCCGCGAGTCCGCCGAACGCTGAAACGAAAACGGGGAGGACCAGGTGCCGGGCGCGGTCCATGAGCCAGCCCCAGGCGGTAAGGCCGGTTACGTCCAGACTCTCTTTCCCCGAAATAGGCAGCACGCCCCATTGCACGCCGAAGAGATAAATAAGCAGGAGCGCGATCCAGAACGACGGCGTGGAAAACCCCGCGAAAACGAAGATGGTCGTGAACCGGTCGATAAAGGAGTATTGTCGGGTGGCTGACATGATGCCCAAGGGGACGGCGATCATGAGCACGAGACCGAGCGAGAGGAGATTGATCGTGAGCGTGATCGGAAGGCTTTCGAATATCTTGTCCTTGACCTTGCGGCCGTCGGCGAAGGCCTCGCCGAAATCGAGGGTCATGAACTTCCCGAGCCATGTGGCATACTGTTTGTAAAAAGGCTGGTCCGCGCCGTAGAGTTTCCTGAGCCGCTCCCGCGCCTCGGCCGAAGCCCTGGCGGAGAATTCCATCTGCGCCTCCGCAGGCCCGCCGGGGGCGAGGCGCATGACGCCGAAACTCAGCACCGTGATGCCGAAGAGGATGGGGATCATCAGGAGTGTGCGTTTTATGACGTAGGTCAGCATCGGTGGGCGTTCTATCCCGTGATTTTGTACACGAGATCAAAAGGTCTTGCCTGTTGAGAGAACTTGATGCCGGTAAACTGTCCGCGCATCGCCTTCCGGACCGGCTGGTGATCGAACTCAAGGTCCTCGATTTTCTGAATGAAGTCGGTGACGGGGCCCTTGACGCGGACAGTATCGCCGACCGAGAGGCCGCCGAAATCAAGCTTGACCGCGGCGATCGAGGTCTTTTCAAAAAACTTGATTACCGATCCTATCCGTTCTTCCATGGCGGTAATCATAGTATAAACCTCCAGCGAATTCAAGGAAAAAGCGGTCAGGATCGGGTAAAAACCGTAAAGGATGCGGCAGTCAAAATGGGAGAAAAATCCATAAACGATATCACGGATGATATCGTTTTAAAGAGGAAAATGATATAATATAACTGTTCCTTCATCCATTATATCCGAGGTGCCCCTCATGATATCCGAGAAGTCGCTGGCGCGCATCAAAAAATCCTCCGCGCAGGTGAAAAGACCCGTCAGGCTCGTCCTGTTTACGACGGATACGAACTGCGCCGCCTGCCCCGATGCGCTTGAACTCGTCCGCGCGATCAAGGCCCAGAAGGGCAGGATGGCCGTGGAACTGTACGACATGGTCATGGACCGGGACAAGTCCGAACAGTACGGCGTGAAACAGGTGCCGGCAATCGTCGTGCAAGGCGCCGAAAACCAGGCCGTCACCTTTTACGGGGTGGCGGAGGACCTGTTTCTTGAGGCGCTCCTGAACGTCATCCAGGCGATCTCCGACGGAAAGGCGTGGTTCCCGGGCGAAGTCCGGCGCGCCCTGGACCTTCTTTCCCACGACGCGAGGATACGGGTATTCGTCGAAAACGATTGCGCGTCCTGTCTCCCGGTGGCGGAGACGGCGATCGGCATGGCGCTCGAAAGCCCGAAAGTCTACACCGATATCGTCATTGCAAGCGATTTCCCGGAGCTTGCAAAAAAGCATGGGGTCGCCTCCGTGCCGAAGACGGTCTTTGGGGAGAAATTATACAAGGACGGACCGGTATCGGAAAGCGAATTCCTTGAACTGATATTCCAGTCGGAAGGGGAAAAACCGAGGCCCGAACGGCGTTGTCTGTCGTGCGGCAATCCTTCCCCTGATGTTATCTGTGCGGCGTGCAAGACGCGGATCCAGGCCGAGGCCGTGGAGCACAAGCTCAAAAGCGAAAAGCTGAAAAAGCCGGAGACCATGTAACGCGGCCACGCCCTTCGGAGAAGGCCCGCTCCGCCTGTCGGGGAAATTGAGGACGCGACAATGAAACAGGCGATGTTCCAGGAAGCGCGGGAAGGAAAGAAAGTCCAGTGCAGTCTGTGCAGCCACCGCTGCCTTATCTTGCCGGACAAACGCGGCATCTGCGCCGTGCGCGAAAACCGCGACGGCGTCCTCTACAGCCTCGTCTACGACAAGGTGATCGCGCAGAACATCGATCCCATCGAGAAAAAACCGCTCTTCCATTTTCAGCCAGGCAGTACGTCTTTTTCTATTGCGACGCCCGGCTGCAACTTCCGCTGCAAACACTGCCAGAACGCGGATATCTCCCAGCTCCCGCGCGACCACGGCGGCACGATCCTGGGGGAAGGCGTTTCTCCCGCGGCAATCGTCGAGGCTGCGAAAAGACGCCGTTGCGCGAGCATCTCCTATACCTACACCGAGCCCACGATCTATTTCGAGCTGGCCTTTGACACGGCGCGTCTCGCAGTCGAGGCCGGACTCAGGAATGTGTTCGTGACGAACGGATATATCACGCCCGAGGCGCTCCGGGAAATCCGTCCGTATCTCCACGCGGCGAACATCGACCTCAAGGGTTTTTCAGAAGAGTTTTACAGGAAAATTTGCGGCGCGAGACTTCAGCCCGTGCTCGACGCAATCAGGCTCTACAAGGAATCCGGCATCTGGATCGAGCTCACCACGCTCGTCATCCCCGGCCACAATGATTCGGACGACGAGCTCAGGAACATCGCCCGGTTCATCAAATCCGTGGGCGAGGACACTCCGTGGCATGTGTCGCGTTTCCATCCGACGTATCAATTGATCGACCAGCCGGTCACTCCGGCTGCCACGCTTAAACGCGCCCGTCAGATCGGACTTGAAGCAGGGCTCCGGTATGTTTATGAGGGGAACATTCCGGGCGAGGGTGAGGACACGTTCTGTCCCGCGTGCAAAAAGGCCGTTGTCAGGCGCATCGGGTTCTCCGTCCGTGAAAACAACATCAGGCACGGCGTGTGCGGCTCCTGCGGAGCGAAGATCGACGGGGTGTGGGAATAATTTCAGCCCGGAGTTGAAAGTTGGGAGTTCGGAGCGAAGGTGGATTACGAAACGTTCGAGCACGAAGCGGACATCGGGGTGCGGGGCTGCGGCAAAAGCCTCGAAGATGCCTTTGCCAACGCCGCATTGGCGATGTATTCCGTGATGGTGGATATCGATTCGGTCGAGCCGAAGGAGGGAAAAAACGTCTCGGTCTCCGCTTCCGATCATGAGCTTCTCCTGGTGGAATGGCTGAACGCCCTGTTGTCGCTGTCGGATGTGGAGCGCATGGTCTTTTCGAAGTTCGACGTCAGGATCGAGGGAACATCTCTCGCGGGGACCGCGTGGGGGGAGCCCCTCGATCGGAAACGGCATGAGACGCATGTGGAAGTAAAAGGCGCGACCTATCATATGCTGAGCGTCAAGAGGCAGGACAACAGGTTCGTGGCGCAGTGCGTCGTGGATGTGTGAGGAGTGCCGAGTGCGGAGCAGCTATGGACCCGAAAACTTTTCATAAGATCAACGACTATCTCTGGGAAATCCCGAAGAGCGGGGGAATGCGGGTGCCGGGCAGAATTTTCGCCAGCGAGCATTTGATCCAGGCGATGGACGAGAAGGTGCGCGAGCAGGTGACGAATGTTGCCATGCTGCCGGGCATCCAGGTCGCCTCTCTCGCCATGCCCGACGCGCACTGGGGCTACGGGTTCCCCATCGGCGGCGTCGCCGCATTCGATCCGGATGAGGGCGGTATCATCTCCATGGGCGGTGTGGGGTTCGACATCTCCTGCGGAGTGCGGACCGTGAAGACGGGGCTCACGCGCGAGGAAGTCATGCCCCGGCTCCGGACGCTCGTGGACCAGTTCTACAGCCGCGTGCCCGCGGGTGTGGGCTCGGAGGGGCTTATCAAGCTTTCTCCCGCGCAGATCGACGAGATGCTCATGGGCGGCGCCGTCTGGGCCGTCAAAAAGGGCTACGGAGAAAAGGAAGACCTTGAGTACATCGAGGAGCACGGACGCGTAGAAGGCGCGGAGCCGGAACACGTCTCGGACACGGCGAAGAAGCGCCAGCACCGCGAGATGGGCACCCTCGGCTCGGGCAACCATTACCTTGAGGTGCAGGTCGTATCGGAGCTCTACGACGAAGAGGCCGCGCGCGCGTTGGGATTAAAGAAGGACGACGTAGTGATCACGATCCACTGCGGTTCGAGAGGATTAGGCCACCAGGTCGGCACGGATTATCTCAGAAGCCTTGCCGACGCGGCGACGCGGTTTAACTTGCCCATCAGGGACCGCGAGCTCGCCTCTGCCCCCATCAACTCTCCCGAAGGACGGAAGTATTTCGGCGCCATGAGCGCGGGCATCAACTGCGCTTTGGCGAACCGTCAGATCATCACCCACCTTGTGCGCGAGATTTTCACCGAGGTCTATCCCGAGGGCCGCATCGGGATGCTCTACGACATCAGCCATAATACCTGCAAGGTGGAGACGCACCGGATCGACGGGAAAAAGAAGAAACTCTACGTGCACCGCAAAGGCGCGACGCGCGCCTTTGGGCCGGGCCAGATCGAGCTTCCGAAGGAATATCAGCATGTGGGACAGCCCGTGCTCATCGGCGGGACCATGGGCACGTCTTCCTACATTCTTATCGGCACGGAGGAGGGGATGAAAACGGCCTTCGGCTCCGCCTGCCACGGGGCGGGCCGGGCCATGTCCCGCACC
>DASWAB010000218.1:0-7793 GCA_036391375.1 Nitrospirota bacterium | reverse complement strand
TCCATCAGCTCCTTCACGCGCGCTACCTTCCTTTTTTCCCTGATGTTCGTCTTGCCCATGCTGCCTTCGATCTTGTCGATGGTCGTAAAGGTATCGTCGGCGACGGAGATGATCGGCACGCCCTTGGCCTGGGCCTTGCCGATGACCACGTCGTTCGTCGTGAAGCCGCCGGTCAGGATGATGCATCGGGTCGAGGTCTCCATGGCCGCGAGCTGGATGTCGGACCGGTGCGCGCCGGTGATCACGGCCTTGTTCGGCGTCCTGCGAAAATAGCTGAGCGCGCTGTCCACGTCCATGGCGCCGATGGAGAAGTTCTCGACGAACTCGTCCAGCCTGTCCTCGCAGCAGAGCACCTTGCCGTTCAGGATGCCGTTCAACTGCCGCACACTCACGGCCTCGAGCGCGCGGTCTTTGGGGACCACGCCGAAGACCTTCACGCCCTTCTTTTCAAGGAACGGCCGCACCGACTCTTTTATATGCCCCACGGCGTTCACGGGGACCTTGTTGATGACGCCCCCGCAGAACCGCTCGCCGAAAAGTCTGGACACGCCGAAGAGCGAGTCCGCGGATGTTTCGCCGCGCCAGGGCTCGACCATGAGAAGCGAGGCCTTCATTTCAGTGAGGAGCGAAAGCGCGTTCACGCCGAGGAGCGATCCTTCGAAAAGGTCGCCCGCCCCGCTGATGATAACGAAATCCCTGTTCTTCAGCGTCCTGAATGCCGCCATCACCTGCTTCTTCACGTCCTTCAGCTGACCCTCGAAAAGCAGCGTCTGGCTCTCGAAGGTCTGGACAAACGGCGAGATCGACTCGATCGGCTCTTCAAGGGCGAGCGTCTCCCTGATAAAGACCGCGTCGGCGTCGTAGACGTTTCTGCCCTTCTTCACCGGCGTCTTGCCGATGGGCTTGATGTAGCCGACCGTGTACCCCTGTTCAAGGAGCTTCATGCCGAGGCCTAAGGCGATGAACGTCCGGCCGGCATACCCGGTATTGGATGCAATAAATATGGGAATCATGGAAACCTCCTACTGTTTAAAAATAATTCTCGCATCCAGCGCCACGGCGCCCTGTTCCCTCACCAGAAGCGGATTGATGTCGAGTTCCTGGATCTCGGGGAAATCGGACACGAGGCACGAGAGATTCACGATATTGCTTGCAATGGCGTCGATGTCGGCGGGCCGCTCCCCGCGCGCCCCGCGCAAAAGCCCGACGGTCTTGATCTCTTTCACCATGGCCACGGCGTCCCGCCGCGCCACAGGCACGATCCGGAAGGACACGTCTTTGAGCACTTCGACATAGATGCCGCCCAGGCCGAACATGATCATGTGGCCGAAGGTGCGGTCGTAGGTCACGCCGAGGATCACTTCCTTCCCGCCTTTTACCATCTCGTAGACCATCACGCCCTTGATAAACGCGCCCGGCATGATGCGCCGCGCATTCGTCGTGATGTCCGTAAACGCCTCTTCTGCCTCTGCCGGGGTCTTCACGTTCACGCGCACGCCGCCCACGTCGGTCTTGTGCAGGATATCGGGGGACGATATTTTCATCACCACGGGGAAGCCGATCTTCGAGGCGAGGCGGGCCGCCTCCTTCGACGTCCTGGCGAGTGAGCGCTTCGGGAACTGGAACCCGTAATAGGTCAGGATCTGCATGGCCTCTTCTTCCCCCACCTGGTACGCGCCGGACTTGAGGACGGAGGCGACGGCATCCGCCGCGGCGTCGAAGTTGTACCAGCTGGTCACCAGCTCTTCAGGCGTATAATCTCTCCATGCCCGCTGGTCCGACAGCCGCTTGAAGGCTTTGACCGCGAGTTCGGGATAGGAAAAGTTGGGGACGGAAGCGTCCTTGAGTTTATTGATCGCCTTCCGCACCCGCGCCTCTCCCATGAATGAGGCGATGACGGGCTTGTCTGTGGATTTTGCCGCTGCGATGACCGCGTCCGCCGTCTTTTCCACGTCCGTCATGGCCTGCGGGGTAAGGATCACGAGGATGCCGTCGACGTTCGGGTCCCCGGCGGCCTGCTCAAGCACGGCCGCGTAGCGCTCGGACGTTGCGTCGCCGATCACGTCCACAGGATTGAAGATCGTGGCGTTCGGCGGAAGCTTCCTCGCCATGACGTCGAGGCTCGCTTTTGTCATGTGCGGAAGGCCGATGCCCATCCGCTCCGCCGTGTCGGCCGCGATGATGCCCGGCCCGCCCGCGTTCGTGATCACCAAAAGCCCGCTCCCCGCGGGCAGCTTCCCCTCGCTGAAAGCGAGCGCCGTGTCGAAGAGGTCCTGCACCCCCTGGGCGCGCATCACGCCGGTCTGGTGGAAGGCGGCGTCAAAAGCCTTGTCAGAACCCGCGAGCGCCCCGGTGTGCGACGAGGCCGCGCGCGCGCCCGCCTCGGTGCCGCCCGATTTTAAAAGGACGACCGGCTTGACCCTGGTGGCCTCTTGCGCGACCTCGATGAACCGTCTGCCGTCCACCACGTCTTCGATATAGCCCAGGATGAGGTTCGTTTCGGGATCATTTACGAAGTACTCGATGAAGTCGATCTCAGAGAGGTCCGCCTTGTTGCCGAGGCTGATGAACTTCGAGAACCCCACTTCGTTGCCGATGGCCCAGTCCATGATCGCGATGCCCATGGCGCCGGACTGGGAGAAGAAGCCGATCGTTCCCTTCGGCAGCATGTCGGCCGCGAAGGTGGCGTTCATATCGATCGCGGTATTGATGAGGCCCAGGCAGTTCGGCCCCAGGACGCGGATGCCGCGCTCCTTGCTGATCTTCTTCAGCTCTTCCTCAAGAAGCGTGCCGTCCTTGCCCGCTTCCTTGAACCCGGCGCTGATGACGACGGCGGACTTGATTCCGGCCCCTGCGCACTCGCGGAGCGCGTCGGGGACGAAGCGCGCGGGGATGACGATGACCGCAAGATCAACCGGCTGATCAATGTCCGATATTTTCTGATACGCCTTGAGCCCGAGGATCTCGCCGCCCGCAGGGTTCACGGGATAGAGCCGGCCCTTGAATTTAAACCGGATGAGGTTATCAAGGACCGCATGACCGGCCTTTTTCGGGTCCAGGGACGCGCCGATGACGGCGATGGACCCGGGATTGAAGAGCGAATCGAGCATAATGACTCAAGTGTACTGAAGAAAACATCATGGGTCAAGGAAAAGGGGTTTTCAACGATGCCGCCGGTCTTTTGCTATACTTCTATATCAGAAGAAGGAGAAGCCGTGGCCATTCAGAACGTGCACAAGAGAATCGAGGCGATGAAGGCGCTCTATCCCGAGAAATTCCCGACCGAGGAGCGCATCTTCAGCAGCATCCATCCGGGGAACCGGATCTTCATCGGCACGGGCTGCGGCGAGCCGCAATGCCTGGTCCGGGCGCTCATCAACTACGTGCGCTCCCATCCCAAGGCCTTTTTCGACGCCGAGCTTTTGCAGGTCTGGACCCTCGGCGTGGCGCCGTATGCGGACGAAAAGTTCAAGGAAAACTTCCGACACAACTCCTTCTTCATCGGCAACAATACGCGCGAAGCCGTAAACCGCGGGCTCGCGGATTACACGCCCGTCTTTCTTTCCCAGGTGCCCGGCCTGTTTCAGAAGAAGCTCGTGCCCGTGGACGTGGCCCTGATCCAGACGTCGCTCCCCGATGACCACGGGTTCATGAGCCTCGGCATCAGCGTGGACATCACGAAAGCAGCCGCGGAGAACGCCGCTCTCGTTATCGCCCAGGTCAACCCCCGGATGCCCCGCGTGCTCGGAGAAACCTTCCTCAACGTCAAGGACGTGGACTTCATCCTGCCCTGCGACGAGCCGCTGCTCGAATACGAAGACACGGTGTCCGACGAAATCAGCCAGAAGATCGGCGTGTTCGTCGCACGCATCGTGCAGGACGGCGACACCATCCAGGTGGGCTACGGCAGCATCCCGAACGCCATCCTGGCGCACCTGAAAAACAAGGAGCACCTCGGCGTGCATACGGAGCTTTTGACCGACGGGATCGTGGAGCTCATGCGGCTGCGCGCCATCGACAATTCCCGGAAGGAGCTGAACCGCGGCAAGACCGTGGCGGCCTTCTGCATGGGCAAACGCGACACCTATGAGTTCCTGCACGACAACCCCGCCATCGAGTTTCGGCCCGTGAACTATACCAACAATCCGACGGTCCTTGCGCGCCAGCGAAAGATGACGGCCATTAACAGCGCGCTCGAGATCGACCTCTCCGGCCAGGCCACGGCCGAATCCCTGGGCAGAAAATTTTACAGCGGCATCGGCGGCCAGGCGGACTTCATGCGCGGCGCGATCCTGTCCCAGGGCGGAAAGACCATTCTGGCCCTCCAGTCCACGGCTGAAGGCGACGAGGTCTCGCGCATCGTGCCGTTTTTGAAGGAAGGCGCGGGCGTCACGCTCTCCCGGGGCGACATCCACTACGTCGTGACGGAGTACGGGATCGCGTATCTGCACGGCAAAAACATCCGCGAGCGGGCCATGGAGCTGATCGCCATTGCGCATCCGAAATTCCGGGAGTGGCTCATCGCGGAGGCGAAGGAACGCAACCTCATTTACCAGGACCAGGCCTTCATCCCGGGCGTGCGCGGCGAATACCCCGCCGACCTTGAGGCGTTCAGGACCACGCGGACAGGGCTCACCTTCCTGCTCCGGCCCGTGAAATTCTCCGACGAGCACCTCCTGAAGGACTTCTTTTATTCCCTCTCGAACGATTCCATGTACCGCAGGTTCGTCTCCACGCGCGCCGACATGCACCACGAGCGGCTTCAGCCGTTTGTCGTCATCGACTACTCGCGGGAGATGGTGATCCTCGTCGTCCTGCAGGATGAGGAAAAAGAGACGATCGTCGGCATGGCGCAGTACCTGATCGCGGAGAACACGCATACCGCCGAGGTGGCGTTCGTGGTGCGCGACGACTATCAGGGCAAGGGGATCGGCGCGGAGCTGCTCTCCTATGTCACCTATCTGGCCAGAAAGAGCGGACTCCACGGCTTCACGGCGACGGTGCTCATGGAGAACCGCCGGATGCTGCAGTTGTTCGAGAAGGCGGGCTTCATCGTTGAAAAGCGCGCCGAGGGCGGCATGTACGAACTCACCATGTCATTCAGGGAGTAACGGCGGCAACCAGAGCGAGGACTTAAATGGATCGAAGAGCGGGTGAAGATCGAAGAAAATTCAATAATCCAAATTACAAGGGCCCTGAACGAAGATGCGGGGGGGAGCGGAGATCCGGCAGAAACCGCAGAAAACGCAGAACATATTCTTGAGATGCAATCCTTCGGTGTCTATTTGCCATTCATATCACTTTTGACCGCGCTATATATCTTTTACTCCCGGCCGACTGCGTAGCGCTTCTTATGACAGGACCCGCCTCAGGAAATATCGCCTGTGGCGCAGGCGCAAAGTGCTGCGCCCATCGTCCGGAGCGCCTCCCCGCAAAGAATCCGCTTCTCCTCTTTACCTTTCCCTTCCATCTGTGATACTATGCAACGGTGAGCATACAACCGACCATCATCCCCCGTTCCGAACACGCCATCTCCCGCAAGTGGATCAGCTCCAATGCTGTCCGCGTGCTCTACCGGCTGAAAGAGCAGGGGTATCTGGCCTACCTTGTGGGCGGCGGCGTGCGCGATCTCCTGCTCGGCCGCGAGCCCAAGGACTTCGACATAGCCACGGACGCGAAGCCGAACGAGGTGAAGAAGGTCTTTCGCAACTGCCGGCTCATCGGGAGGCGCTTCCGCCTGGCGCATATCCATTTTCACGACGAAATCGTCGAGGTCGCCACATTCCGGTCCAATGTCATGGAAGAACCGGCGGCGCCGACAGCCCCGATTCCAGAACCTCCGCTGCCGGAGCCGGTTGCCTCCGAATCCGGAGTTATCTCCGGAACATCTTCCGGTCCGCAGGGATCCGATAATCAAAGCGCCGCTTCCCCTGAAAAGCCGGCGGCCAGGCCCCGTCCGCCGCGCATGCTCAGGACCGAGGACGGCATGATCCTGCGCGACAACGTCTTCGGCACGCCGGAAGAAGACGCCCTGCGGCGCGATTTCACGGTAAACGCCCTCTTCTACAACATCGCCGATTTCTCGGTGATCGACTACGTCGGCGGAATGCAGGACCTCCGAAAAGGGCTCATCCGCATCATCGGCGACCCCGTCGTGCGGTTCACCGAGGACCCCGTGCGCATGGTGCGCGCCGTGCGCTTTGCGGCGATGCTCGGGTTCGAGATCGAAGAAGAGACCTATCGCGCGCTGCTCGCGGTGAAGGACAAAGTGGCGCTCGCCTCGCCTTCGCGCATGTACGAGGAAGTGCTGAAGCTTTTTTTGCTCGGCGAAGGAGAGAAGACCTACCAGATGCTCCGCGCGACCGGCCTGTTCGGGGTGATTTTTCCGAGGCTGAACGAGTGGGTGGACACGGAGGCCGGCGGTTTTCCGCACACCTGGATCGGAAAGGCCCTGGAATGGGTCGACACCTATGTGCAGTCCGGAAGGAACGTGCAGCCGCATATCCTCTTCGGCTTCCTGTTCGGCCAGTACATCGAGGAGAAGGCCAGAGAACTGGCGAAGGCCGGAGCGCCCGCGCTGGACGCAGTTACGAAGGCGGTCGCGGACGCTCTCTTGGAGCAGACGCAGCGCGTGATGATCCCCCGGAAAATCGGGTTGTCGATACGCGACATGTACTGGAACCAGCAGCGGTTTGAAAAAACAGAAGGGAAACATCCCCGCTATTTCCTGCGCAGGCCTGGGTTCGCCGACGCCTATGAGTACCTCCGGTTTTCGAGCGAGGCCACGGGTGAGCGCAGGGAACTCCGGGCATGGTGGAAAGAATTCATCAGGGCTCACCCGCTCGCGCCGGGCGAGGAAAAGGAAATTCAGGCGGGACGGGAAAAACGCGCGAGGCCGCGCAGAAGAAGGCGGGGGAGGAGAGGAAGGGGAAAGACGGAGGGACAGAAACCGGGCAAACAATGATTCTTTGTTTGTTTTGTATGGCTCATCGCTTAGCTCCGTTGGACGACAGAAAGAAGGTTCGCAATCATCATTGGTTTTTAACACCTTTCTTGCGTGCCCGAGAGGTGGCCCAAAGAAGGGTTGTGATTTTGAACTGTGAGTTTTATATTTAAGCTTGATTAAACACATGTCCAGACCTCCGCGTTTTTTCATAACGCCTGATCAGGTCCGCGATGTGGCGGTCACAATCTCAGGCGAGGATGCGCGCCACATTGCTATGGCGCTCCGCATGAAGGCCGGAGACGAGCTTCTCTTATGCGACGGAGCGGGAACTGATTACCGCGTAAAGATCGTCCGGCTTGATCGTACCCGAATAGAAACAGAGATTGTCGGCCGTGCGAAGCGCGAGGTCGGATATCCCAGCATTACCCTCGGACAGGGGCTGCCCAAATCAGACAAGATGGACTGGATCGTGCAGAAGGCAACGGAGCTTGGGGTTGCCGCAATCGCCCCGCTCATGACCGGGCGGACCATCGTAAAAGTAAAAGACAAGGAGAAGCGCGTCGCACGGTGGCAAAAGATAGCGCGGGAAGCGGCGATGCAGAGCAACCGGCCGGATATACCTCAGATAGAAGGGATTAGAATGTTCCGCGATTTTATCATGACCCTTGACCCTGGACCCTCGACCCTGTTTTTATTCCCCTGGGAAGAAGGAACGGAGCCTGTCAAAAACATCCTGCGGGAGCATTCCGAAGCGAAGAACATCGTTGTGCTCATCGGCCCCGAGGGGGGATTCTCTTCATCAGAGACAGAAACGGCAAAGGACAGGGGGTTTCATCTCGTGAGTCTC
>DASWAB010000217.1:0-3043 GCA_036391375.1 Nitrospirota bacterium | reverse complement strand
GTCGCCGAAGTGGCGTTCGGGCCGGACGAAAAATTTCAAAAGGGTCTTCCGGTCGCGGATAATAACCGCGCCCACCGGCTTTCCGCTCCCGGGAGAGACCGTCCTGCCGTCCCCCATGACGATGGCGACGGGAGGGCCGCCCAGGAGCGCCATCCGTCTGCGGATGAGCCGGCTCTCAATTTGAGACAGCTTGTCAAGCCCGGAGACGCGGCCGAACTCTTTTGCTTTAGCCAGTTCACTCATCTGTTTTTCCCCTTTGCCGAGGGTGGGATCAGTGCCGTGAGGCGGGCCCCGATTCGAGGCATATTTGACCGTATAGTTATAAATATAATGCGGATTTGCGTCTTGTCAACCTTAGGGCGCAATTGTTGACTTTTTAGTTCTCATCCGGGGGTACGCTGAAGTCTAACGGAGGCTGTGACAAAACCATGAGGAGGGAGTGCTTGCCATGTTCATCCGGCGAAGGACTGGCGGGGCCAGCCGCCGGCGATCTTGTAAACGATCCGTTTCCGGCGCGCTGAATGCAGGACTGTTTTTTACCTATTCGTTTTTTACTTCCTTTCTTTCCGTTCCATCTTCGCCCTGAGGATATCGCCCAGCGTCCCCATCGTCTGGGACTCTGCCGCGGTCTTCTGCTTATAATTCTTCACCGTTGCCGCCTCCTCTTCCTCAGCGCGGCGAATCTCAGCCAGTGCAAGCGAAATTTTTCTGTTCGCCGGGTCAACGGCCTCCACCTGCACCTCGACGGCCTGTCCTTCCCTGAGCACTTCGCGCGGATGATTGATCCTCCTGCCCGCGCCCATCTTCGAGATATGAATCAGCCCGTCGATCCCGTCCGAAAGCGTGACGAACGCGCCGAAGGGAGCAAGGCGGGAAACCTTCCCCGTATGAAAGGAGCCGACGGGACAGGTGTCCGCGACGCGCTCCCACGGATCAGGCAGGGCGTCCTTGAGGCTGAAGGAAAATCTGTCGTTCTCCCAGTCGAGTTTCTTGATGATCACTTCAACTTCCTGGCCCGCCGAAAGGATGTCGCCCACTTTTTCGGTCCTGGTCCAGGCGATTTCCGAGATCGGGAGAAGCCCCTCGACCCCGCCGATGTCCACAAAAGCGCCGAATTTCTGGATCGACGCGACCCTGCCTCTCACCTTCATGCCTTCGGCGAGCATCGCCTTGAGCGCCTCTTTTTTGTTCCGTTTTTCCTCTTCGAGGATTGATTTTCGGGAAAGAACGATGTTCCTGCCGTCCTCGCCGTATTCGGCAATCTTGAACGTGAGGGACCTGCCGATGTAGTCCGCCTGCTGTTCGTCGCGGCGTATCCCCATCTGGGAAAACGGGCAGAACGCGCGCACGCTGCCGCCGACCCTGACCTCGAACCCGCCCTTTATTTCCTTCGCAATCGTCCCTTCGACCGGGATATGGTTTCTCCAGGCGTCTTCGAGCTGGCTCTGCTTTCCGGGGCCGGAGCCGATCCTGGTCGTAAAATGCAGCTCGTTGTTTTCCGAGGACACGAAATAGGCGCGGATGGCGCCGCCTTCCTTGACCGTAAGGTTGCCAGCCTCATCAAGCAACTCCTTTCTGTCGAGGTAACCCTCGCCCTTTCCACCCAGGTCGAGGAATATCCAGTCCGGCGTGATCTTGACGATCGCCGCCTCGACCGTCTGGCCTGGTTCGAGCCTGCCCTGCTTCTTGAAGCTCTTCTCGAACAGCTCGGCGAAATTCTCTTCGTTGTTCGCTGCATTTACTGATTGATTGTCGGCTTCCATAACGTCCCTTTCAATAATCTTAATTTTTTCCGCGGAGGCGCTGAGAACTGCTCCCACCTGAAACTGATACCGCGGTTCTCCGTGTCTCTGTGGTGATATTACGCTTTGCCCGTCAGGTCGTATTCTTTTGCATCAATGATCGTAACTTCGATGAACGCTCCCGGCTTCGCCTCGGTCTCGGAAAGATACACGACGCCGTCGATTTCAGGCGCCTGTCCCTGGGTCCTGCCGATGAGCGCCATGTCCTCCATGCCGTCGACCAGCACGCGCTGGCGAGAGCCGATGAGCGCGCGGTTTTTCCTGAGCGACACCTTTGCCTGGGTCTGCATGATCTCGGCGAGACGCTCTTCTGCGGCCTCCGCCGCGACCCGCGGCTTCAGCGTGTAAGCGGCCGTGCCTTCTTCCGGGGAATAGGTGAACGCGCCAAGATGCTCGAATTCCGCCTCCTTGATGAACGAAAGCAGCCGCTTGAACGCCGCCCCGGTTTCTCCGGGGAAACCGACAATGAGCGACGTGCGGAGCGCGATGCCGGGTACGCGCTTCCTGAGACGCCCGATGGTCTTCCGAATATCGTCGGCGGTGCCGCGCCGGTTCATGGCTTTGAGCACTTTGTCGTCGAAGTGCTGGATCGGGATGTCGAGGTATTTGCAGATTTTCTCTTCCCCGGCCATGACATCCATAAGCTCGCGGCTGATCCTGCCCGGATAGGCGTACATGAGCCGCACCCATTCGACGCCGCGGATGCGCGTCAGCGCTTTCAAAAGCAGCGGCAGATCGGCCCCGCCGTCGCGGTATCCCGTGGAGTCCTGGGCCAGGAGGATCAGCTCCTTCGCCCCCTCATCGGCGAGACGCTTCGCCTCGTCGAGGATCGACGTGTAGGGCCTGCTCGTAAAGCTCCCCCGGATGATCGGAATGGCGCAGTACGAGCAGCGGTTGCTGCACCCCTCGGCGATCTTGAGGTACCGGTAGTGGCGGGGCGTGGTGCTCAGCCGCGGGAGGCCATAGGCCATCGTCGGCGCCGACACCTTCAGGAGATGTTCCTTCCCCGCGAGCATCTGCTCACATACCTCGCCGATCCGGCTGATCTCGGCCGTGCCGATCACGGCGTCGGCCTCGGGCAATTCCCTGAGCAGCTCGTCTTTATAGCGCTGGGCAAGGCATCCGGCGATGACGACCCTGGAACACCTGCCGTCTTTCTTCATCTTCGCGGCGTCGAGGATCGCCTCGATGGACTCTTCCTTCGCCGACTCGATGAAGCCGCAGGTGTTTACGACGATGAG
>DASWAB010000216.1:0-5373 GCA_036391375.1 Nitrospirota bacterium | reverse complement strand
CGTATTTATGGTGCCGGTCGGATTGTTCGGGTTGGCGATAAACACGATCTTCGTCTTCGGCGTGATCCGCTCCGCCATCGCGTCGAGGTCATGCCGCATGTCCTTGCACGGAACGATGATGTTCGCCCCCCCGGCGGCCTGGGTGATCATCTTGTACACAACGAAGGACGGATCGGCGGAGACGGTCTCGTCGCCCGGCTGCACAAAGGTGCGGATCGCCAGCTCGATGAGCTCGTTCGAGCCGTTGCCCAGGAGGACCTGATTGTCGGCCACCTCATATTTTTTCGCTAGCGCCTGAGAGAGGTAAAACCCGCTTCCGTCGGGATAGCGGTTCAGACCTTCGAGCGCCTTCTTGACCGCCGCAACCGCCTTGGGCGACGGGCCGAGCGGGTTCTCATTCGAAGCAAGTTTGATGCTGCCGCTGATCCCCAACTCCCGCTCAAGCTCCTCGATCGGCTTTCCCGGGACGTAGGGGGAAATATTTTTTATATATTCAGGAACGTTGATCATGTTCTTTTCTAATAATTTAGCCTGTCTTCTGTCGAACCAGGCTTTTTTATTCCGCATTCTGCGCTTCGCATTCCCTTTTACCCGCTTCGCGGATACGACCCCAGTACTTTCAGGAACAGGGAATCCTTCCTGAGGCTCTCGACGGCCTGGGCCACTGTTTCATCTTCGATATGTCCTTCCATGTCCAGGAAGAATACGTAGTCCCAGACTTTTCTGCCCGAGGGCCGCGCGTCGAGCCGGGTGAGGTTGATCCCGCTTTCGGCAAAGGGCGCGAGCATGGCGTACAGGGCGCCCACCTTGTCCTTGATCGAAAACATGAGCGAGGTCTTGTCGCGGCCCGTTTTAGCCGGCGATTTCGGCGCGATCACAAGAAACCGGGTAATATTGCTGGCGCTGTTCTCGATCTTTCTTGCGGCGATCTGGAGCCCGTAGAGCACGGCCGCCGCCTCGCTGGCGATTGCGCCGATCGCGGAGTCGTCGACCGCCATTTCCGCGGCCCGGGACGTGGAGGACGCTTCGAGTACCGGCACCCCGGGCAGGTTCTTTTCGAGCCACTGCCTGCACTGCGCCGCCGCCGGCGGGATCGTATAGACCTTATTGATGTCCTCGGTCCTCCCCGATTTGTTCATGAGGTGCTGCGACACCTCGAGCATGATCTCCGCCGCGATCTTGAGGTCCGAATCGATGAACATGTCGAGGGTGTAAATCACCGCCCCGGACGTGGTGTTCTCGATAGGCACCACGCCGTAATTCGCCCTGCCCCGCTCCACCTCGCCGAACACGTCCTTGATGTTCTCCACGGGAACATACTGGGCCGCGAGGCCGAACTGCTGAATTCCCGCCATGTGCGTAAATGTCGCGCGCGGGCCGAGGTAGGCCACCTTGAGCGGACGCTCCAGGGAAAGCGACGACGACATGATCTCCCGGTAAACGGCCTTGAGGGCCTCCTGCGGGAACGGCCCTTTGTTGCGGCCGGTCAGGCGCTCGATGATTTCACGCTCCCGCGACGGAGAATGAAACTCAAGCTTTTCGGTCTTCTTGATGTTCCCGACCTCGATGACGATCCTGGCGCGCTCATTAAGCAGGTCTACCAGGTTGTTGTCGATCTCGTCGATCTTACGCCTGAGTTCCTGTATTTTCTGATTAGACATGCGATAGAAAACCTGCCCGAAGGGGATTTGGAATTATAGTTTGTTTTTTCAATAGTTGCAAGGACTTTTTGGGACTTTCCCCGCTGTGGACTTCATCCAGTCCGGATGGTAATATGCGGCATGGATGATGTCATCAAGAATGCCGTAAAATTCAACTGCGACGTGTCCGATGCGCAGTTCTGGGGATACTTCTCTATCTGCGGCCTGCTGCTGCGGTACCGCGACCTCTATCGCACGGAACAGGGGCTCAAGCCCTGGGACAACATCCGGCACGAAGAAATCGCCGCCTGGATCTCGCGTAAGGAATCGAAGTGGCCTGAGCTCGAGCGCAGGGGTTTCCGTTCCCTGAGCATCGATGGGCGGACGTACGATGCGTTCGATGTGGCTGAAATCAACAACGCAATCAACGCCCAGGGGCTCGTCTACGGCGCGGGCTACGGCATGTACCTGAAGCCGACCTTCTACCTGGCCGAACTCCATTCCAAGCGGACGCTGTCCGGCCTCACGGTCTATACGTCAAAAAAAGAATACGTGCGGGACCTTTTCACCTCGCCGGGCATGCTCCAAGGAACAAGCGTCTTCCTGCGCCTCGAACCGCTCACGGCGCTCCTGCACTATAAATACTCCGAACTGAACGCTCGCCGCGTCTCCGCGCTCGAAGACGCCTTCGCCCATTACGGCTTCCGCCACCGGCAGATCGCGGATGAGACGTTTGCGAGGCGGATGGAGGAGTTGGCGGAACGCTACGCGGAGGTCATTCTTCATCACGAACTCGCGGAATACCGGGAAGAGGTCCCGGAGTGGAAGGGCATCCTGGCCCTTGCCGGAGACCGGAAGGTGGAGCATTATCTGCGGGCGGTCAAGGACCTGATCGCCGACACGTCGGAGCACGGCGCCTACCGGATGATCATTGACCGAAGGGACCGCGGCGCCCTCGGCCTTACGATCGCGCTCCTGGAGGGCTATCGAAGGGCTATTTACCCGGAGATGAAGGCGGCCTACGATGAGTTTTTACAGCATGAGGATTGGCCGGCGATCGAGCGGTCCCGGAAGGCAGGCTATGAGCGGTTCAGCGCCCGAAGAGACGCCATCATCCGTTTTTATCGTGACGGCAACGGGAAGGAGGAATTCAACAAAAAAATCGGCGAGTTTCTCCACACGCCGTAAAACAACGAACAACGAATTACTGAAGAATCGAATTCTTCTCAAACATGTTTTTGGTCACATCCGGCATGGGTTTGTTTATCCGGTTTCCCGCGATTCAGCCTGCTCCATGATGGCGATCAGTTTTTCCCAGTCAAAGGCCTGAAGGTTCATGATCTGGGAGCGGATCAGCCTGATTTCCTCCGACACATCGCCTCCCCCCGGTTTCATCTTACTATTGTAAAAAGGCAGCACTGCGGCAAAGGCCCGCTCCGTATAATCGGAGATCGGGACAAGCACATCGCCCCGCCGGGTAAAGTAGGGGTCCTCGCCCGGCGCGCAGGGCGCGGTGAAAACGTTGAATTGCCTGCACCCGACGGGCCGGAGCGGATGGATGGAGCAGGAGGCGTCGATCAGAAAAGGACACGGGGAATCCGCGGTGTGGGACGCGAGATTTTTTTTCAACTGGTCCCTTGCGGGAGGCGCTACTTTTTCCGAGGCAAACCAGTAGATGCCGACCAGTTCATGGGGATAGAGGGGAATGTCCCTCTGGTGAACGCAGCAATGACCGCACCCCTTTCCGCATGCCAGTCTCGCCTTCCGCCGTTTCTCTTCATTTCTGACGGCCACCCAGACGCCTGTGTCCGCGATGGCATAGGCATCAAGGAGCATGGGCAGCCAGGCCAGCCGTCTTTCGTCCTCCGGGAACCGAAGCCTTCTCGAAAGGGCGCTGTTTTTCGTCGTTTTTCCTTTTTTCACGATTCATCCCGCTCAAACAAAAGGAGTCCCTGCAGAAGTCTGTCTCACAATACCATAGCCTCATGGAAAAAACAACAAGCGCATTGCCCCCGAATTGACTCAAATTAAATGTTACCCAACTGAATTCCAGAATTTATCGTTGACTCAAAATTCATGTTACCGGAACTATACCCCTTCAAGGAGGGTAAGTTCCCATGAGTCCACGATCCAAACGGGAGTATCTGGCCGCTATTGTCAAACGATATCGAGCTTCTTCACGGACGCTCAAAACCCTTATCCTGAATGAATTCTGCTCCGCCTGCGGGTATCACCGTAAACATGCGCTCAGGCTCCTGCGGACGTTCCGACGGTTTACGCAAAAACCGCCGGCAAAGCGGGGCAGAAAGCCGTCCTATGATCCTGAGCTCCTCCTGGTACCCTTAAAACGCATCTGGAAGGCGGCTAATCTGCCCTGTTCAAAGCGCCTGAAGGCCATGATCCCCCTCTGGCTGCCCGGCTATATCAAGACCTATGGCCCGATCTCCCGGAAGACCGCGGCTGCCTTGCTCCGGATATCGCCATCGAGCATGGATCGCCTCTTAAAGCCGGTCCGGGCCGAGTATGCCAAATCCGGCAGGGCGACGACCAAGCCGGGGACGCTCTTACGAAAGCATATCCCGATCAAAACCAGCCAATGGGATGAATCCCGTCCGGGCTTCCTGGAGGCCGATACCGTTGCCCATTGCGGAAGCTCTACGGAAGGCCAATATGCCAATACGATCGACTGCGTCGATATCGCCACCGGCTGGACGGAGCAGCGCGCTGTGTGGGGCAAAAACTATCAGGATGTCATCGACCAGATCAAGGATATCGAACGCTCCCTCCCGTTCCCGATCCGGGGCTTTGATGCGGACAACGGCGCCGAGTTCTTAAACCATCACCTGCTTCGTTATCTGACGGACAGAAAGCAGCCGATTCAGTTTACCCGCAGCCGCGCCTACAAAAAGGACGATAACGCCCATGTGGAACAGAAGAACTGGACTCATGTACGGCAATGGCTGGGGTACGACCGTCTGGACTCTGCGAAGCTCGTGCCGCTCATGAATGCGCTCTACACCACCGAGTGGCGGCTGTTTCTGAACTTCTTCTGTCCCTCGGTAAAGCTCATTGAAAAGAAACGAGTTGCTTCAAAAACCGTGAAACGCTATGATAAGCCCAAAACTCCTTACCAGCGTGTCCTCGAATCTCCTGAAATCTCGAAGGAGACGAAGGACCAACTCAAGGAACAATATAAAACGCTGAACCCTTTTGAACTGAGAAATGCCCTGGAGGAAAAGCTGAAAAAGATCTTCAAACCCTAAAACAAAACTCCATACACATACTATCGTCCGGTAACATTCTATTTTGAGGCATCGGGGCCCCCCCACGCGAACAGGCCGCGATACGGCTGTGCTATACTATAAATAAGGAGAAAGAATAGATGATTGAAATTATTCTCGGCATCGGCGTCGCCGCTTTCATCATCTACGCGGCATTTTCCATCAGCTACCTCGTAAGCATGAAACGGGCGAGCGAGCGGGCGGGGAAATTTCTCACGAACGTCGAAGACAACGTGAATGCGGCCGTGTCCGAGATCAGGGGCACGCTCGAACACATCCGGAAAATAACGAGCGATGTCAGCGCAGTAACGGAAGATGTACGACACATGGCTCACACCATGGTCAGTCTGGAAAAGGGTGTGCGGGATTTGTACGGATATCTGAAGGAGAGTCTTGGCGCCGCCGCAGAGGCGCACATCGCCGGATTACGGGCCGGCATTGCAACGGGGGTC
>DASWAB010000215.1:0-5701 GCA_036391375.1 Nitrospirota bacterium | reverse complement strand
TTGTCGGCATCGTCGAGACCGCGCGGAACAGCATCGCCACCTTCGACAAGATCCTCACTGTTCAAGTAGTTGCCGCCAAATTCCATTATGAGCCCACTTAACGCCTGGCAACCGGACAGCGACTTCGACCCCTATCCCAAGGGAGCGCGGGCAAAGAACGCTCTCTCTTGTCTTTCTCACCAGAATTTGGTAAAATACGATTATCATATAATATGATACGAGAGGGTGGGCTATGACGAAGACCATAACGGCGACCGAGGCGGTGCGGAAGTTTTCGGAAATACTGAATTCCATCAAATATAAAGGCGACCACTATACTGTCGTGCGGGGAGGAAAGCCGGTCGCCTCCATCACCCCGGTGGAAACAACGGTCAAGACAATGGTGCTGGGCGACCTGCCGGGCCTGGTGAAGACGCTGCCGCCTCTCGGGGAAGAAGCGGAGCGGTTCAAGAAGGACATCCTGAAGGCCCTTAAGCATCAGCCCCTCTTGCCGGAGACGCACAAATGGGCGTGATCTTCGATACGAGCGTTCTGGTAACCCTCGAACGAGGCTCTCATGGCCTTGAAGCGCTTGCCGACGGCAGGGAAAACGAGCCTTTCGGGATCAGCGTTGTGACCGTTTCCGAGCTTCTCCACGGCGTGCACCGCGCGGACTCCGAGAAGCGGCGTCTGAAAAGGAGCGCGTTCGTCGAGAAGGTCATACAGACCTTTCCCGTGTACCCTTTCGATCTGAGCGCAGCACGCATCTATGCAAGGGTCTGGGCCAACCTGGCAAAGAAAGGGACCGCCATCGGCGCCCATGACCTCATGATCGCATCGACTGCTATTGCACTCGGTTATTCCGTCGTTACGGCCGATCTGCGGGATTTCGGCAAGATCAAAGAAGCGCCCGTGGAAAAGCTCATCTTGGAGTAGGCTCTTCGGCATCAATCCAGTTACTTTCCGTTTGACAATCCTTCCTTTTCTCTGCTATTCTCTGCCGTATATCTCAGAGGTTCAAATGTCAGGAGTCAGGCCTCTTTGAGGTCTCACTCCGCATTCCGTTTACATCCGCATTCGGTGAGGAGGTCCCATGCTTTCCAAGGTCATCAGCTCGGCGGTGCTCGGCATCGACGCCTACGCCGTTGAAGTCGAGGTAGACATCGCAAGCAGGGGACTGCCGTTCTTCTCCACCGTGGGCCTGCCCGACGCGGCCGTCAAGGAGAGCAAGGAACGCGTGCGCGCGGCGCTCAAGAACACGGGCTTCGATTTTCCCCTGAAGCAGGTCGTCGTGAACCTTGCGCCCGCGGACATTAAGAAGGAAGGCTCGGCCTTCGACCTGCCCATCGCCATCGGCATGCTGATTGCCGAAGGCATCCTCACCCAGGAGATGGTGAACGGCCATCTGATCGTCGGCGAACTGTCGCTCGACGGCAGGCTGAAGCCGGTGCGCGGCGCGCTCTCGATGGCGGTGCTCGCGAAGAAGGCGGGCTACCGCGGCATGGTGATCCCCTCGGACAACGCGCAGGAGGCGGCGGTCGTCGAATCGGTCCCGATCTTCGGCATGCGGACACTGCCCCAGGTCGTGGAATTTCTTTCCGGCAAGACAAATATCGAACCTATGCGCATCAATGTGCAGGGCGCCTTCGAGACCTTCTCGTCCTATCAGGAGGATTTTTCCGAAGTCAAAGGCCAGGAGCACGCCAAACGGGCGATCGAGGTCTCTGCTGCGGGCGCCCACAACATCATCATGATCGGCCCACCCGGCTCGGGCAAGACCATGCTCGCCCGCAGACTCCCGTCGATCCTGCCGAAGATGAATTTCGACGAGGCAATCGAGACCACGAAGATTCACAGCATCATGGGGCTCCTGAAACAGGGACAGCCGCTCATCGCCACGAGGCCGTACCGGAGCCCCCATCACACCATCTCCGATGCCGGCCTCATCGGCGGCGGCCAGATCCCGAAACCCGGCGAGGTGAGCCTCTCGCACAACGGCATCCTTTTTCTCGATGAGCTGCCCGAGTTCAAACGAAACGTGCTTGAGGCGCTCCGCCAGCCGCTCGAAGACGGCCAGGTGACCATCTCACGGGCAGTAACCTCTCTCACCTATCCCGCGAGCCTCATGCTCGTGGCCGCCATGAACCCCTGCAAGTGCGGGTTTAGCTCGGATCCTGTACACCAATGTCTCTGTACGCCGCACCAAATTCAGACGTATCGGTCGAGGGTGTCCGGCCCGCTGATGGACCGGATAGACATCCACATAGAAGTGCCGGCTATCAAGTTCAACGAAATCGCATCGGACACCACCGCGGAACCATCCGCATCAATCCGCGAGCGGGTGACGCGTGCGCGTGCGATCCAGCAGGAGCGTTTCAAGAACGACGGCATTTATGCGAACGCGCACATGAAGCCGCGGCACATCCGTAAATATTGCAAGATCGATGACGATTGTCTGCGGCTCATGGAGACGGCAATGAACCGGCTTGGTCTTTCCGCGCGGGCGTATAACCGGATTCTGAAAGTGTCGCGGACGATTGCGGACCTGGAGGGCAGCGAGAATATTGCGTCCCACCATATTTCGGAGGGGATACAGTACCGGAGCCTGGACCGGAGGGTGAATTGATCGTCCCCAGAAAATTCCGAATCGCACTTGCGAAATAAGCTCATCTTATGATAAATTAAAACAAGGTTTTAATTAAACCATCCTTTTCTGATATCGTATCTGCAAGACGCCTGCGAACTCACACGTAACTGTCTGAAAAAGGGAGGAAATATGAAAAAGCTGCTTTTTTTAATCCTGTTTATCCTTATTTGTGCGGGGGTGACGGCGGCGCAGACAGGGGTGAAGAAAAAGAGGCCGTTGCCTCAGGAATATGGCCGGGTCATCCTTAATAATTTCTCGGAAAAAGCGGGCCTGCCTCCCGTGGTGTTCGATCACTGGCTGCACCGCTCCCGGTTTACCTGCCGGCTTTGCCATGTGGACATCGCCTTTGCCATGAAGGCGGACGCGACCAACATACGGGCGGCTGACAATGCGAAAGGGTACTACTGCGGGACGTGTCATAACGGCAAGATGATATACAAGGAGAAGAAGGTGTTTGAGTCCTGCTCGACAAAACCGTCAGCGGATCTCAAGCGGTGCGAGCGGTGCCATTCGCTGGGGAAGAACGTCAAGCGGGAGTATGATTTTGTGGAATTCACCGGACGGTTTCCTAAGGAGCGGTTCGGAAACGGCGTCAACTGGGAAAAGGCGGAGGAAGACGGATATGTCCTGCTGACCGATTACCTCGAAGGCGTGTCCATCAAGCGGCCCGCCCTTGCCGTCAAAAAGGATTTTGCCCTCGCGCCGAAAGTCGAAGGGATGCCCGAGATCATCTTTTCCCATAAAAAACACACCGTATGGAACGGGTGCGAGACCTGCCATCCGGAGATCTTCATCGGGGTAAAGAAAGGGACGACGAAATACTCAATGATCGAGATTTTCGACGGCAAGTACTGCGGCGTATGCCACGGCAAGGTCGCGTTCCCGCTGCTCGACTGCCAGCGATGCCATTCAAAGCCGGTTCAATAAACCGGTGAAAGATTTGCCCCGCGTCATCAAAAAACTCAGGAGACCGCCATGCGTAAATTGAAAATCCTGGCAGCGGTGTTGACAGCGGCAAGTTTATTCGTATTCTTTACCCCTCACTTCCGGCAGGGTCTCCCGACCCCCGGAATTGCCCATGCCCAGGCCCAGGACGACTGGAGGTCGGAGTTCGAGGCGCTGTGCGCCAGGACGCAGGACTCAGCCGGCCTCCCGGTCGAAGAGCTGAAGAGTCTCGTCGAACGGTGCGACAAGCTCAAGCCGCGCATCGAAAAGCTTGAAGAATCGCAGCGAAAGGTCTACCTGAAAAGACTTCAGATGTGCCGGGATCTCTACGCGTTCGTTCTTGAATCCAGGGAGAAGAACGCAACCCCGGCGCCGTAACGTTCCGACGCCGGGAGCGGCGTCCCGGTCCCTCGTCGCGTGGAGTCAGCCTCACTCGCGCTGCGACACGACGAAAGCCCCCCAGACTCCCCCCCGGGAAATTCGCTTGAACTGTTGCTCAAAATACGGTATTCTTGAGGCCGTAACGACCCATTCGATAATGCCTCAAGGAGAAACGACACCGTGACGGACCTCTCCGATCCCGCCGCCCTTTCAGCCACCAACACGCAGACGCTTTCCATCATCCCGCTCGGGGGAGTGGGCGAAATCGGCCTGAACATGACCGTGCTCGAATGCGGGGCTGACATGATCGTCATCGATGCGGGCCTTATGTTCCCGGACGCCGAGATGCTCGGCGTCGACATCGTGATCCCCGATTTTTCCTACCTGATCGACAACAAGGAGCGCATACGGGGCGTGGTGCTCACCCATGCCCACGAGGACCACATCGGCGCGCTTCCCTTCCTGCTCCGGGAGCTCAAGGTCCCGGTCTACGGCACGAGGCTCACCCTCGGGTTCGTGAAAGACAAGCTGAGGGAGCACGGCCTGGAGGACGAGGCGCGGCTCGTCGTCGTGAAGCCCCGGGACGTGGCGGAACTGGGCTGTTTTCGCGTGGAATTCATCCGGGTGACGCACAGCATCGTCGACGGCGTGGGCCTCGGCATCACCACTCCCGTGGGCCGCGTGGTCCACACCGGCGACTTCAAGATCGACCCCACGCCCGTTGACGGCGAGGTCATGGATCTGCGCACCTTTGCGGAGTACGGCGACCGGGGCACGCTTGCGCTCCTGTCGGACAGCACGAACGCGTCGCAGGGCGGCTATACGTTTTCGGAAAAGGAGGTCCGGCGGGGGTTCGAGGACATTTTCGGCCGCGCAAAGGGCAGGATCGTGGTCGCCACCTTCGCGTCGAACATCCACCGCGTGCAGCAGATCATCGACGTCGCCGTGATGCACAACCGCAAGGTGATCCTGAACGGCAAGAGCATGATCGCCAACACCCAGATCGCCCTCGACATGGGCTACCTCCGGATTCCTCCCGACACCTGGCACCGCATCGAAGCCCTGGGCAGGCTTCCGGACGACCAGATCGTGATGATCACGACCGGCAGCCAGGGAGAGCCCATGAGCGCCCTGTCGCGCATGGCCGCGAACGAGCACAAACACTTTCAGATCAAAAAAGGGGACACCATCATCCTCTCGTCCAAGATGATCCCGGGAAACGAACGGGCCATCGCGCGGATCATCGACCATCTGTTCAAGCGCGGGGCCCAGGTCTTCTACGAAAAGGTGTCCGAGATCCATGTCTCGGGCCACGCGTCCAAGGAAGAGCTGAAGCTCATGCTTTCGCTTATCAGGCCGAAATATTTCATCCCTGTGCACGGCGAGTACCGGCATCTCGTGTACCATGCCCAGCTCGCAAAGAAAGTCAACATTCCAGAGGAGAATATCTTCCTCCTCGATAACGGCGAAGTGATGGAATTCACCCCAAACAGCGCCCGACGCGCCGGGGTGGTGAGCACGGGCAGGGTGTACATCGACGGCAAGACGGCGGGCTCGACGGCGGACGCCGGCGTTGACACCGTAGTCCTTCGCGACCGCATGAAACTCGCCCACGACGGCGTGGTGATCGTGATCCTCGGCATCGAGAAGACCTCGGGCAAGGTGGTTTCGGGGCCGGACATCGTGTCGCGCGGCTTCGTGTTCGAGGACGCCTCGCAGGAGCTTCTGGCCGAGGTGAAAGACGTGGTC
>DASWAB010000214.1:0-3897 GCA_036391375.1 Nitrospirota bacterium | reverse complement strand
GCCTCGATCTTTTCCCTCCCCTCATACTTGGTCAGGAAGTGGCTCGTGACGTCGCGGTTGAAGTCTTTCTCGGTTCTGTGCTCCCTGCGGATGCGTTCAAGCCTCGCACGCAGGGCGGCGTCGGACGGGTTCAACGCGACGGTTTTTTCCCAGTACGATGCGGCCGTTTCAAGGTCGTCCCTGCGGTAATAGAGCTCGCCGAGGAACTGGTACGCGACAGGCTCGCGGGGGTTAAGCTCCGCGGCCTTCGTCAGCTCCCGCTCCGCCTCTTTCTCGTCGCGCAGCCGGAAGTAAGCGATCCCGAGGCCGAGGTGCGCCGCGGGGTCTTCCTCACGATACCGGATTGCTTCTGCAAAGGAGTCGCGTGCCGCCTCAAAATTGCTGTTTTTCATCTGCTCTATTCCGTTCCGGATAAGCCGCGCTGCGGTGTTCTGCTCGGCGGTCTGGGCATAGGCAGCGGCGGTCAGCACGATAAGCGTCTGAACGCAGAATAGAATGCGATAAGCGTGTCTCATCGGATAGGCCTGCCGTCCTCAGTCCTTCATCACCTTCACGAATACCCTGCGTTCCCTCGGCCCGTCGAACTCGCAGAAGAACACGGCCTGCCACGTGCCGAGCGCCAGCCTGCCTTCCTCCACCATTACGGACTTGGAAACGCCGATGACGCTCGATTTGATGTGCGCCGCCGAGTTCCCCTCCGTATGCCCGTAATTGTCGTCAAAGGGAATTATCTTGTTCAGCTCCTTCAGGATGTCGCGCCCCACATTCGGGTCCGAGTTCTCGTTGATCGTGACCGCCGAGGTCGTATGCGGCACGTAGAGATGGCACACGCCGGAGCGGACCCCGCTCTCCGCCACCAGCCGCTGCACGCCCTGGGTGATGTCCACGAGTTCCGTTCTCGAATTAGTCTTAACCCGTAACTGCCTGATCATCGTTTTTCCTCCGTTCTAACGTTCTAAAATCCCCCCTTCTCATTTCGCACTCCGTTTATGCCCGCGTTTACGGTGCGGCGGCGCGAATGCAGGGTACATTCTCATTCATCCCACGATCCCCACGTCCTCCCGGCCGCGGCCGCGCTTTTCGTCGACAATCGGATAGATAATGTGCGTGATGAGGGAATTGACGCGCGCCAGGTTCCCGATCAAATCGAGATGGATATGGCTCGTTTCAATGGACTCCCGGAACCCCCTGCGAAGCCGGTCCAAATGCGCCTGGACCAGCTCACGCTCCAATGCTCCGATCTCCTCCTTGTTGCGGAGCACGCGGTCCGCAAGGTCCCGGTCGTGGCCCGCGAACGCGGAGACGGCCGCATCGAAGTTCTCGATCACCCTTTTATGGAACGAGACAATCTCCTTCATCCCCTCCTGCGAGAACGTGATCCCCTTGCTGATCCGTTTCATCGCGAGCGGCATGATGTTCCGGTCGATGATGTCCCCGATGCTTTCGATGTTTCGCGACGCCTCCAGGACGGCCAGCGCCCGCCGGGACTGGGAGTCGGAGAGGCGCGAGGACGACAAACGGGCGATATAGAGCCGGATCTGGCGGTCGAGAAGGTCGATAAGATTGTCCTTGTCTTTTATGGCCGTTATAGCGGCGAAATCGTCGCTTTGAAAAACGCTCACCGCGTCCACGAGCATCTCCCGCACGATGTCCGACGCGCGGAGCGTCTCTCGCGAGGCCTGACCCAGGGCGAGCGCCGGCGTGCCGAGTACATGTTCGTCAAGATACATGGGGCCGAACTTTTTTTCCTCTTCCCTTTCCGGCACCAGTTTTACGATCAGCTTCGAGAAGAGGCCGGTGAACGGCAGGAAGACCACGGCCATAATCACGTTGAACAGCGTGTTGGCGTTCGCGATCTGCCGGCCGAGGTCCGGCGCCGTGGCGGTCACCAGCCTTTCGAAGGGGATGAGAACGGGCAGGAACAGCAGGGCGCCGAAGACCTTGAACAAGACGTGCGCCCAGGCAACGCGGCGCGCCTCGGCGGGCGAGCGCAGGCTCGCGATGAACGCCGTGGAGCAGGTGCCGATATTAGCGCCCAGGACGATGTGGACCGCGGAGGACAGCGGAATAAGGCCGCTCTGGGCGAGGACCAGCGCAATGCCGATCGTGGCGGCGCTGCTGTGGATGAGCGCGGTTATGCCGGCTGAAAGGACGATCCCGGCTGCGGGCGTGTCGGCGAGGGATATGAACACCTGGCGGAACAGCTCGTTGCCCTGGAGCGGCGTCATGGCGTCGATCATGATCTTGAGGGAAAGAAAAACGAACCCGAAGCCGAGCGCCGCCTGGCCGAGATTTTTGAAGACCAGTTTTTTGGCGAACAGCGTGAACGACAGGCCGGCGCCGACCATGAGCAGGGCGTACTCGTAGACGTGAAAAGCGATGAGCTGCACCGTGAGCGTGGCGCCGATGTCCGCGCCCAGGATGACGGCGAGGGTCTGGCGAAAGCTCATGAGCCCGGCGCTCACGAACCCCACGAGCATGACCGACGTAGCGCTCGAGGACTGAATAAGGCCCGTGATAAACGCGCCTCCGCCCACCGCTGCGAAGCGGCTGCTCGTGAGCGACCGGAGAAGCGAGCGAATCTTCGACCCGGCTGCGTTCTGGAGTCCGTCGTTCAGGAGCTTGATGCCGTAGAGCAGGAGGAGCATCCCCCCAAAAAGGCTTATCACGATCATGAAAATACTATGCCTAATTTTAATACGTTCGTCAACGGGAAACTTCTGCTTCTCCAGAATGAGAGCATCGCCTGTTTACCATCATTTCTTCAGGAATTCCGCTCCGGAAGCTGTCTCCCTTTTTGCGTCATCTCTCCTCGAAATAATCCCGTCTCTTGCCGGCAATTTTATGACTCTTGAGGTATATTTAAATAAAGACGCCGATTGACCGAAAATGCGCTCCAGGGTTTCATCCGCTGCAATGAGGAATCCACATCCGAAGGACATCCTCCATGGGAAAGCATCACGAAGCGCTGCAGTTTCTGCTTCTCGGATTTTATTTATTTTTCGGACTCGGGGGCTATGGGCTTCTCGACAACAACGAAGGCCTCTATGCAGAAGTTGCGCGGGAAATGCTCGATACGAAGTCGTTTATCATCCCGCAGCTAAACGGCGTTCCCTATCTCGAAAAACCGCCCCTGCTCTACTGGCTCGTGGCGCTCATGTTTTCGATTTTCGGGCAAACGGAATTTGCGGCAAGGCTGGTGCCGGTGCTGGCCGGCGCGGCGGTGCTCCTGTCTCTGATATGGCTGGGCAACCGGACGGGTAAAAAACAGACAGGGCAACTCGCGGCATTTATTCTCGGGACCACCGCCGGTTTTGTCGGCTTGTCCCGGGTCCTGCTTTTCGACATGGTGCTCGCCGCCTTTTTGTCGTGGGCGCTGGCCTTGCTTTTCGCGCACTTGACGAGCGGCGGGCTGAAATATCTTCTTTGGAGTTACTTTTTCCTCGCGCTGGCAGTCCTGACCAAGGGGCTGGTGGCGATAGTGCTCTATTATCCGGTGGCCGTGTCGTTTCTGCGCTTTACTGGCCGTCCGGTTCTGCGCGGCATGACACGCGTTTTCCACCCCGCTGCTCTGGCCCTTTTCATCGCCGTCGCCGCCCCGTGGCATATCCTCGCCGCCGCGGAAAACAGGGACTTCGCCGCGTTCTACTTTGTCAACGAGCATCTGCTGCGTTTCTTCAACCTGCGGGAGCCCCACGATTATTACACCGGGCCCTGGTACTATTACCTGCCGCGGCTCGCCGCAGGGATGTTCCCTTGGACCATACTTCTCCCCCTCCTTGCGCTCAGATCAAAAGACGGGGGACAGGAGAAGAACGACCTCGGCCGCTATCTTTGGATATGGTTCCTGGCGCCCCTGCTCTTCTTTTCCATCTGCCGCGCCAAGGCGAACTATTA
>DASWAB010000213.1:0-4965 GCA_036391375.1 Nitrospirota bacterium | reverse complement strand
TGTTTTCCGAGCGCGTAAAAGCGGAGGTCATCATCGTCCGGCTCAAGATCAGGATGGATGAAGTCAGGGACCGGATCAACGAGCTGTATCTGGTGATCGGCCGCACGGTGGTGGATCTCGCCAAAAAGAATGACATGCCCGCGGAAACAGAACAACTGCTCAAGCACGATGACATCGTTTCGGCCATGAACGAAATCGCCAGCCGGGAGAGGGAACTGGAGGACCTGAGAAGCGAAATCGGTCAGGTGCGGGACGCGGCAAAGCCGCAGACGAAGCAAGCGGAGGACACGACGGTATGATAACAGCCCTGGCATTGGCCGCAGGCCTCGTCGTGGGGAGTTTTTTGAACGTCTGCATCGTTCGGTTGCCCCGCGGCCGCTCCATTGTCACGCCCCCTTCGCATTGTCCGCGGTGCAAGGGGAGCATCCGCTTTTACGACAATATCCCGATCATCAGCTTCCTCCTCCTTCGGGGCAAATGCCGGAGATGCGGAGAGCCCATCTCGTGGCGTTATCCCCTCGTCGAACTCATGAACGGCCTCCTGTACGTGTGGATCGTCCGTGAGTTCGGGATCGGGGGCGAAGCGTTTCTCCTGATGGCGCTCTGTTCGTCGCTCCTCGTCGTCACCTTCATCGACATGGATTTCCAGATCATCCCCGATGTCATCACGCTGCCGGGAATGCTCATCGGCCTGTCGCTTGCGCCGTTCTTTCTGTATCCGCTCACGGACCCCCTGCCGTTCCGCCTCGGCAACCTCATTCCGCACGCGGGTCCGCACCTCACGTCGTTCCTCAATTCGCTCATCGGGCTGGTCCTGGGAGGCGGGCCGCTCCTCGCCCTCGGATGGATCTGGGAAAAACTGAGGCACGTCGAGGCAATGGGAGGCGGAGACGTGAAGCTCATGGGCATGGTCGGAAGCTTTCTCGGATGGAAGGGCGCGCTCCTTACCATCATGCTGGGCGCGCTTGCCGGCTCGGTCGTCGGCGTTTCCCTGATTTTACTGAAGCGGCACAAAATGGGAAAAGTCATCCCCTTCGGTCCGTTCCTTGCCGCGGGCGCCGTTGCAACCGCGTTCTACGGCCCTGATATCATTTCCTGGTATGTCGGCCTGATTCATATATGACCGCGCACCTTTTCCCCATACTGCTTTCCGCCATCGTCGTTCTTCTCATCGGCGCGGCCCTGATCGGGGGCATGGTGTCACGCTATCGGCGTCAGCTCGGCCTGCAAAAAGAGAAACAGGAAAAAACGACCGAGACGGCCTTCATTATCAACGCGTTCCACGAAGTGACGAAGCAGCTCAAGGATAAGGAAAAGGAATTGGAGCGCCTCCGGACGCAGGCGGAGCATCGCGCGGAAAACGTCGAGAGCTACAACGAGAACATCCTTCAGTGCGTGACAAGCGGGGTGATGACGTTCGACAAGGACTGCCAGGTTACGACGATCAACCGGGCCGCGGAGGAGATACTCGGCATGCGCCGCGAGCAGGCGGGCGGGAAGAGCTGCCAGGAACTATTCAATGACGGGGACATCACCCGGGCGGTGCACGAAACGTTCGGGAAAAAGGCGCCGTCGGCGCGGATGGAGGCGATGATCGACCGCCCCGGCGGCAAGGTCTGGCTTGGGTTCAATACGGCGGTGCTCACCGGCCGGCAGGGAGAGGCGCTCGGCGTCATCCTGTCCTTCTCGGACCTCACGGAAGTGAAGCGGCTCCAGGAGCAGGTGGAGCTTCGGGAACGCCTGACCGCCCTCGGAGAGATGTCGGCGGGCATTGCCCATGAACTCCGGAACCCCATGGCCGTGATCAGCGGCTATCTGAGGCTGCTGTCCAAGAAGACCGACGCGGCCTCCCAAACCATTATCAGAGACATCGCCGCCGAGATCGAAGGCATGAACAGGATCATCGGCGATCTCTTGACCTTCGCGCGTCCCGCGTCGCTGAACCGCGTCAAGGTCAACCTCAGGGAAATGATCGAAGGGTGCGTTGCAAGCGTGATACAGGCCTCTGGCGCGGCCCCCCGCGTCGCAGCGGTCCTGAACCTGAAGGATTTCGAGGGCTCCCTCGACGAAGTGCTCATGCGTCAGGCGTTTGTCAATCTGATCCAGAACGCCGTCGACGCCATGCCGGACGGAGGCACGCTTACCATCGACGCCCAGGCGAACCGGGACCTCAGGATCGTCATTCGCGACACCGGCACGGGCATCCCGCAGGACCGGATCAAAAAAATATTTCTTCCTTTTTTCACGACGAAGGACCGCGGCGTGGGGCTCGGTCTCGCCCTCGTCCACAAGATCGTTCTCTCCCACGGAGGGAGACTCGAGGTGTCGAGCAAAGAAGGACAGGGGACCGCGTTCAGCATGACGCTCCCGTTGAGGTGACCGAAACATGGCCGACGCGATACTGGTGATTGAAGACAAAGAGAGCATGCTCAACATGCTCAAGCAGACCCTCGAGGCCGAAGGCTACCGCGTGATCCCCGCCCGGGATGGCGCCGAGGGGATCCGGAAGCTTTTCGACGAAGGGATCGCCCTGGTGCTCACGGACCTCAAACTTCCGAAAAAGGACGGCTTCGAAGTGCTCAAGGCCGTGAAGGACGACGCCCCCCTCCTGCCGGTCATCGTCATGACGGCCTTCGGCACGATCGAGACCGCGGTCAAGGCCGTGAAACGGGGGGCCTACGATTTCCTGACCAAGCCCTTCGACACCGAGCATCTGCTCGTGCTCATCAAGCGGGCGCTCGACGCCACCCGCACGGCCGCGGAGAACATCCTGCTCAAGGAGGAATTCGCCGACCGGATCGGCATGCCCCGCATCATCGGCAAGAGCAGCCAGCTTCAGGAGATCACCGCGAAGATCCAGAAGGTGGCGCCCACGAACGCCACGGTCCTGGTCCGCGGCGAGAGCGGGACGGGCAAGGAACTCTTCGCCCGCGCCATCCATTATCTCTCCCCGCGCAAGGACGGGCCCTTTGTCGCGATCAACTCCGCGGCAATCCCGCGTGAACTGCTCGAAAGCGAACTCTTCGGGTACGAACGGGGGGCGTTCACGGGCGCGGACGCGCGGAAGCTTGGGAAACTGGAGCTTGCGAACAAGGGCACCGTTTTCCTGGACGAGATCGGCGACATGGATCTGGCGCTTCAGGCGAAGATGCTCCGGGTGCTGCAGGAGCAGGTGATCGAGCGCGTGGGCGGAGGGAAGCCGATCAGGATCGATGTGCGCGTCGTCGCCGCGACGAACAAGAACATCGACAGGGCGGTGGCGGACAAGCAGTTCCGGGAAGACCTTTTTTACCGCCTGAATGTGTTTCCCATCACGATCCCGCCCCTCCGGGAGCGACGCGACGATATCGCGGCCCTGGCGCAGAATTTCCTGAACAAGTACTGCGCTGAGGTGCGAAAAGGCCCGCTCACGATTTCCAATGAGGCCATGGATATTTTGATAAAGTCCCCCTGGAAGGGGAACGTGCGCGAGCTGGAGAACGTGATCGAACGCGCCGTGATTTACGCCGAAGGCGGCGTAATCCGTCCCCAGGACCTCGGCATCAGCGAATCAAGCATCATCGACGCCCTGGCCGAGCATGTGCCCATGGACGGACCGCTCCAGGACGTTGCCGCCGCGGCCACGCGGATCGCCGAGTCGCGCCGCATCCGGCTGGCGCTCAAACAGACCGGTGGAAACAAGTCCAGAGCGGCCGAGATCCTTCAGGTAAGCTACAAGACGCTCCTCACGAAGATCAAGGACTATCAACTGGAGGAAAGGGGAGGGGAGTAAGTACTCTCCGTCCCGCGCTTCCGGCTGTTTTCTTGTATGCCCCGCCTTGACATCCTGGGTCAATTGCATTACAATACTATAAAGTAATACTAAATATAAAGGTAAGGTAAATTACGATGACGACCGCAGCGGTAAAGATCACACGCAAAGGACAAGTGACGATCCCAAAGAATATCCGGGATAGACTGAAGTCCAATGCCGTTTATTTCGAAGTGGTGAACGATACCGTCATGGTGAAGCCTGTGCGGGACGCAGGCGGTTCTCTCCGGGAATACGGAGGCAATGTCAAGCCGGGCGTTTCCCTCAAGCGAATAAAAGAGAGGGCATGGGAGGTGGCGGTCCGTGAAAAGACAGGAAAGAAATCTTCCTGATACCAACATCATCATCAGATATCTCGTCGCAGATGATCCGTCCTTGCACGCGAAGGCAAGCGATTTCTTCGACAAGGTCAGGCACGGCATCGTCAAGGCGGTTATCCTGGAAAGCGTTGTCGCGGAATCAATCTATGTCCTGACGAAGATATATAAAGTCCCGCGGGACCGGGCGGCGGACAGCCTCAGCGCGCTTCTGCGCTATAAAGGGATAGCAAATGACGATCAACTGGAGCTGATTCATGCATTGTCGTTGTTCGCGGAACGGGGTCTCGATATTGTCGATTGCATCTTGTGCGCCAAGACGATGTCCGCCGGCGGCCATCTCTTCACGTTCGACGCTGATCTGCGCAAACTTGCTCGTCAAGGATAACGACTAATGCCGTTTGAGCTACAAGGCGCTCCTCACGAAGATCAAGGACTATCAACTGGAGGAAAGGGAGAGTTGAAAATGCGGAATGCGGAATGCGAAGCGCGGAGTAAAAAAATCTGAAAAGATCTCGTTTGAGATTATCTCATCATGGAAAAGATACCCTCCGATATCAAAAAAGAGATCGAAAAGCTCATTAAAGAAATTAACGAGCACAATTACCGCTACTACGTCCTTGACGCGCCGGTCATCTCCGATGAAGAGTATGACCGGTTGTTCCGAAGGCTCAAGGAGCTGGAGGAAAAGTACGGCTATGTCCTTCCCGATTCCCCCACGCAGCGCGTAGGCGCGCCGCCGCTCGAGAAATTCGAAAAAGTCAGACACACCGAGCCTATGCTGTCGCTCGACAACGCGTTCACCCACGACGAGGTGCGGGAGTTCGACCAGCGGGC
>DASWAB010000212.1:0-2080 GCA_036391375.1 Nitrospirota bacterium | reverse complement strand
CGGCGGCGAGGGGCCTTGCGGAGCAGATGCTGCTCGGGGAAAAAGGATACGTCCCTGCGGACATCAGAAAAGGGGTCGTGTTCGACGTGCAGCTCGGGGCCGAGACGATACAATCTTCTGTTGATTTTCTCGTGTCCGCGGGCGGAAAAACCGCGATGGTGATCAAATGCGCAGCAGGGTCCTTGTCGTCCCGTGAACGGCATGTGGTCGCCGCCTCCCGCGTGCTCGGCGGGCTGCCGATACCGGTGGCGGTTGTCATGGATCCGGTGGGCGCGGTGGTGCTCGACGGAAGCACCGGCAAGGTCCTGGGAGAGGGGTTTCAGGCGATCCCGACAAGAGAACAGCTTCACGCCCTGCTTGCCGGGAAGGAACTCAAGCCGCTTCCGCCCGAGAAAGCCGAGCGGGAGAAGAGGGTCCTGCTCGCGTTCGACGCCATACGCTGTTGCCTACCCCAAGGCGCCGACGGCGGCGTGGATCTCGGCGGCGCCTCTGCGGATAAAGCGTGTTCGTGCAAACAGGAGTAGAAGGCGCGGATGATGGGGGGATCGGGTGCGCGCTGCGAAGGGTTAATACGTAAAGACCGCGTCTGCCTCCATGGAACACTCCAGCAGTTTCGTCGCGTTTACAAATCCGGTGATGCCTCCCGCGCAGGTTTCGCTCTTGATGCTGTGGGCGGCCATGGCTGCATTGCAGCCGTATATCTTTCCCCCCAGGTCTCGATACAACTGGAACAGATGGGTGATTGGTTCGAATGACTGCGCCTTGAGCCCCTCGATATATTCAGGGGTAAAGAGCTTCACGGCGCGATCCATGAGGAAGAGTTCGCACTCGTAGCCGAAGCCTATGGACGTCAATGCCTGCGCGAGCGCGCTCGATATGAGTTCGGTCCGTTCCTTCGGATCCTCGGTCAGTATATACACGATTTTTTTCACACCAGCGGTCCCCCTGTGCATTATCAGATGAAGAGCGTCGTGTTCGATTTGAACGAATCATTCAGGAACGTCGCCACCCCGCCGACTTCGATCCCGTCAAGCAGGTCTTCCTTTTTGATGCCCATGATGTCCATGGACATCTGACAGGCGATGATCTTGATCCCCATCTCCTGCGCCATCCCGATAAGGGAGGGGAGCGGCTCGACGTTCTTTTTACCCATCATATACCGGAAGAGCCGCGGGCCGGCGCCCGCGAAGTTCATTTTTGACGTGCCGAGTTCGAGCGGGCCCGTGGGCCTCATCCAAAGGATCAGCTTTTCAAGGAGCTTTCTTCCGGCGGTATGAAGCTTCGGTTTCTTAATGACATCGAGTCCCCAGAAAGTCACGAACAGGGAGACATCCTTACCCATGGCCAGAGCGCCGGTTGCGATGATGAAGGCGGCCATGGCCTGGTCGAAATTTCCGCTGAACAGAACCATGGTCAGTTGGGAGCTGTTTTTTTCGAGCCTGGCGATGCGCGCTTCCAATTCCCGGACTTTGCTTGAAAGATCGCTCTGGTCCACGTCCCCTCCTTGCGGGAGCCGCGCTATTTTTTGGTTATCGTCGCAATGATGTCTTTCCCCGACTTGCTGATCTTGTTCAGCACATTTCCGGTCTCGTTGCACCAGGCTTTGATGTCGGGCTCGAACGCGGGGTCGTCGCAGGTGAGTTCGAACACGTCGCCTGACGCGGCCTTTTTTAGCGCCATCGATGCTTTAATGATCGGCATGGGGCAGGACATTCCCCGGAAATTAAGCTGCGTGGCGGCCATACACCCTCCTCAAATTTTATTTGCGCTGATCGTGGAAAAGTTGATATTTTCCTCTGTCCTTCCTTAATGATAAAACGGCATTAGATGTTATTATATAATAAAAACCGGTTTTATGCTTAATTTATTTCATAAATCTTATCTAAAGGTTTAGGCGCATACTGCGTTGTTTTTACACGGCTTTGCTCATCCATGAGTTTTCGAGTTTTCAGCCAAAAGTTAATTTTCAGGGTTGATAATTGTCATGGTATGTAAAGCTCAAGGTCAGAGAGCCCTCGTGATCGGGGACACGCGGCCCCGAGGCGTTGTCCTACAATATTGCCGATAGAGCCCGGTTTTT
>DASWAB010000211.1:0-4677 GCA_036391375.1 Nitrospirota bacterium | reverse complement strand
GAACCCCGGCCTTGATCCTGCCCCCGCTGAAGATCGGCAGGGTCAGGGTCGGGCCGAAAGACCAGGGCTGGTACCTGGTGCCATCCGTAGACGCGAGGCTGACCGAGCCGCTCAGGGAGAAACTGGGGTAATGGGCAGCTTCGGCCACGCCGATTAGCGCACTTGCGGAAGCCAGGGTGCGCTCCGCAGAGACGATATCAGGCCGCAGCCGCAGCAGATCAGCCGGTACTGCCGCAACCGTAAAACCTTCAGGTTGCGGCAGGCTCGGGGTATCCTGGCCGAGCGTCTGGCGCAGCAAAGGTTCCTTCATTCCGGTGAGCGCCACCAACGATTTAATGAGCACCTCGCATTCGGCCTGCTGGGCTAATGCAGTGGAGCGGGTGCTTGCAGCCGAGGCCTCGGCCAGACGGGCATCAGCAGGAGCGGTGAAACCAGCCCTGGCTGAGATTGCCGTCAGTTCACTGGTCTTTGACTGAGACCCGGCCTGTTCTTCGTAGTATTTCTGCTTTATCCTGCATGCGCGGTAATCGACGTAGGTGCTTGCCGCCTCGGCGACGAGAGAAACCCTCGCTCCGTACCAGTCAGCCTCGCGGGCCTGCTCCAGTGCCCCGGCCGACTCCGAGGAACGACGGATCTTTCCAAAGAGGTCGATCTCCCACGAAGAGCTCAGGCCGGCGCTTGAACTCCGCGCAGACGTGGCACTTACTTGAAGCGAACCGGATGAGGATGTCAGACCGGCGCTGTTACCGAGCGATCCCGACCGGGTAGCCGTCGCTTGGGCGTCGAGTGTCGGAAAGAAGCCTGCGTTCGCCGCACTTCGGTTTGCCCGCGCCTTCTCGATTGCCGCCGCAGCTTTGACGAGCGTCGGATTGTCTTTCTGCGCGGCATCAAGCAGGGTATTGAGAACAGGGTCGTGGAAGCTGGCCCACCAGGCGCGCACGTCAGCCAGTTTGCCGCTTTGGGCAGACTGCCAGTTTGACGGCAAATCAAGATGCGGCTGCCGGTAATCGGGGCCGACCGATGCGCATGCGAGGAGGCCCAGGGTCATGGACAAGCTCAGCAGAAGAAGGGAGGTCGTTTTCATTTTAAGCCCACTTTACAATGATTGCAAAATGCAAATAAATAAGAAAAAAATTATAGTCCCTGAGAAACCTGTAAACCGCGCGCCAATTTTGCCACCAACGCAAGAAAGGCCTCGCGTTCATCGGGGCTCAACAACTCCAGCATCCTGTGAGCCATGGCGAGCTGGTCCTGCCGCGCGGCATCATGCAGCTTTTTTCCTTTCCCGCTTGGTGTAACAACAACGATCCTCCGGTCCCGGTCAGAGCGTGAACGCACGATGAGGCCCTTCCGTTCGAGCCGGTCGGCGATCCTGGTCACGGTGCTCAGGGGCGTGTCGATGGCGGCGGCCAGTTCCGTCATGATGGTCTCTCCCTTGTCGCCAAGGAAGATCAGGACCCTGACCTCCGCCGGGCTCAGTGCCAGTTCGGGAAGAGGATGTCTTCCCAACCGCATGGGCGCTTCCATCAACTGCACCATTCCTGACATGAGCTCGCTCGCTTGTTTCTTCGTCTTTGCATCGCTTGGAGATGCTGTTCGCTTGGCCGACATATTTGCATTATACAATATTTCCATTTTGAAAGCAAGTGCTTTTTTTCGAAGTCAACAGTCTCGGCATGAATTAAAGGTTACTCAAAATCTGCCGGGGCAATCTCATAAAAGTTCAATTTTCTCATCCGCCCCAAAAAGAAAAGCCCGATTGCTCGGGCTGAATATTCTGTTCGTAATCTTCCTAAAACTATTCTGCCACCGCGTCCATTCCTGGTTACTGACGACGCAAGTGCATTGCTATCGCAACGGCCGCACGATCTGCCAGAGTACGTACAGCGCTCCCGGAAGCGCGAGGATCGCCGCAAGCCTGCTCCAGAAGACAACTCTGGTGAATTGCGCTTCGATCCTTTCTTCCGCCTCCTTTTCCCGTTTGGACAGTTCTGCTGCCGCGCGCACATAGTTTTCATGTTCCTCGCTGTATTTCGACAGACAGACATTCAATTCAGCGGTTGGCTTTTGGGAAAACACCGGATCGTAGTCCATACGCATCCTCCTTTGCTGCCACGGGGCGTTCCGGGCCGGTCAGTGCACCAGCTTGAAACCGATGCCCGTGCCCACATCGTACCCTGCACCCTCAAAACCCCTCTTCAGCGCGGACCGCACGTTGCCGCTGCCGATGATCCCGGCCTTCCGTTTCATAAGAGCCTCCCTCCTCTTTCTTTATAGGTGTGCCGTTGGATAGTGTAAAGTATAGCATGGAACGAAATGTCAGCAGCGCCGGCCGGTGACGCGCGCTTGCTTCCTGATCCCCTGTTTTGCTTGTTGTACTACAATCGTTGGGAGCTATCTCCTTACCGCACGGTCTATCCAAATAGTCCTTGCCAATTTTAATTTTTCTTTGTAGAATTCATTTAGTTGCACGGGCGATGCTTAAGAGTACAATGGGGCAGGGTATGAAAAAAGTTTTGCTGGCGAATGGACTGAAGGGCCTTTTCCCGGAGAAAGGCAGTATTCTCGGTCGCGCTGATTTAGAAGTCTTCACCGTTTCTACGAACGATGAAATCCTGAAAGTCCACCGGGAGAAAAAGGGCGACCTCATCATTACGCAGCTCGACCTGCCCGGAATCACGACTGAGGAACTCTTCACCGTCATAAGGAAAAGCGAGGACCTTCGGGAAGTCTCGGCCGTCATCGTCTGCAAGGACACCCTCGCCCACCGAGAGCGGTGCAAACGATGCAGGGCAAACGCGGTCATTACCACGCCGGTCGACCCCGACCTCCTGCACCTTCAGACGCAGCGATTCCTCAACATTCCGCCGAGGCAGTCTTATCGCGCGGCGCTCGCCGTGGCCATTCAAGGCAAATTCAAGGACAGGCCGCTCCCCTTCCAGACGGAAGACATCAGCGCCGGGGGAATGCTTATCAGGGCCAGGGAGCCCCTTTCGAAGGGTGACAGTATTTTCTTTTCGTTCTTCCTCCCTGACGGAACGCACATCAGCGGCTATGGCGAAATAGCCAGGGTCGTTTGGCACACTGCCGCGCCCGATACCTTTCTTTACGGAATCAGATTCACGACCATCGACCTGGCGGAAAGATCGGCAATCGAGACGGCGGTCGAGAAAATGCGGTCATAGTCATCTGCACCGCTGGCAATGGCTCCTTTCTTACAGAACTGTCGCCCCATCCTCACTCCTGTCTGTCCGGCGCCATGCCCTTTCTGAGCGTGTTTTCGCTTACCGATCTCGGGTTCATGAACTGCAGGAGGTAGTCGGGGCCTCCGGCTTTCGAGCCCGCTCCGGACATGCCGAACCCGCCGAAGGGCTGCCTTCCCACGAGCGCGCCGGTGATCTTTCTATTGATGTAGAGGTTGCCGACGCGAAATTCTTTTTTTGCCTTCTGAATGTTTGCGGGGCTTCGTGAATAGATGCCGCCGGTCAACGCGTACTCTGTGCCGTTGGCAAGAGCGATGGCCTCGTCCATGTCCTTTGCCCGCAAGAGCGACACAACGGGGCCGAATATCTCCTCCTGCGCGATGGACGCATCGGGGCCGACCTCGAAGAGCGCGGGCCCCAAATAATACCCTTCTCCCCTGGCCTCCCGGATGAGAAGTGCCTTCCCCTCCTGTTTTCCCCGCTCCCGGTAGCCTGAAACTTTTTTCAACGCTTCCTGATCGATGAGCGGCCCCATGAAGGTCGAAGGCTCTTCGGGCGGCCCGATCTCGATGCTTTTTATCGCTTCCGCCAGCCTCTCATGGAATTCTTCGTATGCGTCGGGAAGCACAATCACTCGGGAACAGGCGGAGCACTTCTGTCCCTGATATCCCAGGGCGGATTCGAGGACGCCCTTGACTGCTTCATCGGGGTCCGCCGAATCATCGATGATGATCGCGTTCTTTCCGCCCAACTCCGCGATGATCCGCTTTACGTTTCTTTGGCCAGGCCGGACTTCCGCCGCGCGTTTCATGATGCCAAGCCCCACTTCCTTCGAGCCGGTGAACGCGATGAAGTCTATCTCCGGATGTGAGACGAGGTATTCCCCCACATCCGCGCCCGGTCCCGGAAGAAACTGGAGCACTCCCGGAGGAAGCCCCACGGCCTTGAAAATAGCAACAAGCTGCCAGGCGATCACCGGTGAGAGGCCCGATGGTTTGAGAATGGCGCAGTTTCCGGCGACAATCGCGGCCGATGCCATCCCCGTGGGAATGGCAAGGGGAAAGTTCCAGGGGGAGATGACGGCCCCGATGCCCTTTGGTTCATAAAAGTATTCGTTGAGTTCGCCGGGATAGCGGCCGAGGCGCCGGGGCTTGCCGAGTTCGATCATCTGTCTGCCGTAGTATTCGAGGTAATCGATGGCCTCCGTGACATCGCTGTCTGCCTCCATGATCGTCTTCCCCGTTTCGTACACTTCGAGGGCGGTCAGCAGAAACCTTCTTTTCCTCATTTCCGCGGCGGCCCTGAAAAGATACTTCGCCCTCTCGTCCGCGGAAGTTTTCCCCCAGAGCCGCTTCGCCTTCTTCGCCTCCTCAACCGCCTTTTCCGCGTCCTCTTTCGAGGCCGAGGACACCCTACCGATGACCTCGCCGGGCCGGGCAGGATTTATCGAGAGCGTTTTTTTCTCCGTGAAAAC
>DASWAB010000210.1:0-4604 GCA_036391375.1 Nitrospirota bacterium | reverse complement strand
CAATAGTTTTATGATTGCAACGCTCCTCCACTGGATAGCGCATCACGGGTATGGGGTCATCTTCGCCGTCTTCGCGCTCGGCATTTTCGGCCTGCCGTTGCCGAACGACTGGATACTTGCGTACCTGGGCTACCTCATTTTCAAAGGCACGTTGTCTCCCGCGCCAACGGTTATTGCCGTTTTTTTCGGCAGCCTGTGCGGCATGTCGTTCAACTATGCGCTGGGCAGAACCTTCGGACTCTACCTCGTCCGTAGATTCGGGGGCCTGCTTCGCTTGACCGAGGAGAAGATAAAACGCGCGCACAACTGGTTCGAGCATTCGGGCCGATGGGGGCTGGTGTTCGGCTATTTTCTGCCGGGCGTGCGCCACCTGACTGCTTTCGTCGCGGGAACATCAAGGATGAATTTTCTGGAGTTCTCCCTTTTTTCCTCTCTTGGGGGAT
Organism: Nitrospirota bacterium; assembly: GCA_036391375.1. GTDB lineage: Bacteria > Nitrospirota > UBA9217 > UBA9217 > UBA9217 > DASWAB01. Next base: position 4,161 of record DASWAB010000210.1, on the reverse strand, counting down.
TTCTCTGGCTGAGCGTTTTCATCTTTCTGGGTTACTTTCTTGAGGAACGATGGAACCAGGAAACCGCGCGGATCCATCATATTCTTGAGATCAGCTCGCTTGTCGTTCTCGTCATCCTGGCATTCTATCTGCTGTGGCGGAAAAGAAAGCAGAAGGGTGGATAAGGGATCTATTTTTTAAGAAAAAGGCGAAACATGCTGGCGCCAGAACGTTCATTCTTCCATCCGCTCATTCACGAGTGGTTCTCCGAAAAGGTCGGCGCGCCGACCGAAATTCAGGAAAAGGCATGGCCGGAGATCGCGCAGGGCAGGCACGCGCTCGTGATCGCGCCCACCGGCTCCGGTAAGACGCTCACGGCGTTCCTCTGGGGGCTCAACCAGCTTGTTACAGGCGCCTGGCCGCGCGGCAACGTCCGCGTCCTCTATATTTCTCCGCTCAAGGCATTGAACAACGATGTCCGGCGGAATCTTCTCAAGCCTCTTTCCGAATTGAAAGACGTCTTCGCCCGCGCGGGCGAATCCTTCCCGGACGTTTCCGTCTTTACCCGGAGCGGGGACACGCCCGGGGAGGAACGCCGGAAGATGGTCCGGAGGCCGCCGGAAATCCTTATCACCACGCCGGAGTCCCTGAACCTTCTCCTGACTTCCCGAAGCGGCAGGTCCCTGCTCACGGGGGTCAAGACGGTGATCCTCGACGAAATTCACGCCGTTGTCGGGACCAAGCGGGGGACGCATCTGATCACCGGTGTGGACCGCCTCGTGCCTCTTTCCGGCGAGTTCCAGCGCATCGCGCTCTCGGCCACGGTCAACCCTCCCGGGCGTGTTGCGGAGTTCGTCGGCGGGTTTCTTAGAACGGGGAAAGGCAGGAACAGCTTCTACGAAAAGCGGCCCGTCGCGATCATTCAGTCGCGCCAGGCGAAGTCGTACGACATCAAAGTGTCCTTTCCTCCCGATGCCCGGGAAAAGATGATCGATGATTCCTGGTGGCCGGCCCTGATCGATGCGTTCAAGGACATCATCAACCGGCACCGGTCGACCTTGTTCTTCGCAAACAGCAGGAGGACCACGGAAAAGGTGACGCGGCTGATCAATGAAGCGGAGTCCGCGGAGCTTGCGTACGCCCACCACGGGTCCCTTTCCCGCGAAATCAGGCTCGCGGTCGAACAAAAGCTCAAGAACGGTGAGCTGAAGGCGATTGTCGCGACGAGCTCTCTCGAACTCGGGATCGACATCGGAAGCCTTGACCAGGTCGTGCTGATCCAGACGCCGCGCTCGGTCTCCTCGGCCCTCCAGCGCATCGGGAGGTCAGGCCATTCCGTGGGAGAGAAGAGCCGCGGCCTGCTCTATCCCACGCACGGCCGCGATTTCATCGATGCGGCGGTCGCTGCGCGGGCGATCCTGGACCAGGACATTGAAGCGGTCCGGCCCGTGGAGGCGCCGCTCGACCTCCTTTCGCAGATCATCCTTTCGATGACCGCAATGGAGCGGTGGGATATCGATGAACTCTATGCGTTCCTGAAAACGAGTTACCCGTATCGAAACCTGCCGCGCAGGCACTTCGAACTCGCGCTCGACATGCTCGCGGGACGCTACGCGGACAGCCGTCTGCGGGAGCTCAAGGCGCGCGTCTCGCTCGACCGCGTGGACAACACGGTCCAGGCGCACGGTGAAGCGCCGTATCTCATCTATTCCTCGGGCGGCACGATCCCGGAGCGCGGCTACTTCGACATGCGGCTTGCCGATACGCACGCAAAAATCGGGGAGCTTGACGAGGAATTCGTGTGGGAACGCTCCGTGGGCGAGACCTTCACGCTCGGCACGCAGCTCTGGCGCATCGAAAAGATCACGCACAACGACGTCGAAGTGACGCCGGTCCGCGCGGCGAGCGGCATCTTCCCGTTCTGGAAGGCCGAGGAGCAGGACCGCGATTTTCACCTGTCCGAACGGATCGGCCTTTTTCTCGAATATGCGGACCAGGCGCTCGACGGCCCCGATTTCAAGCGCGAGCTATTGACCGAATACGCCATGGAGGAGACAGCCGCCGACGAGCTCATTGGATTCCTGAAACTCCAGAAAGACGCCGCCGGAACAGGCCTGCCGCACCGGCATCACCTCCTCGTCGAGCACGTCGAGGAACCCGGGGCGCGCGGAGATTTCAAGCAGGTGGTCCTCTACACTTTTTGGGGAGGGAAGGTGAACCGGCCTTTCGCGCTCGCGCTCTCCCAGGCGTGGGAGGAGAAGGAGCGTAAGCCGCTTCAGTTTATCCTGAATGACGACGCCATCATGCTCATGCTGCCGCAGGAATTCGAGGCGAAGGGCCTCTTGTCGCTCGTCACCCCGGAAAACGTCGAGTCGTTTCTGAGGAAGAAACTGGAGCAGACGGGGTTTTTCGGGGCGCGGTTCCGGGAGAACGCGGAGCGGGCGCTCCTTCTACCCAAATCCGGCTTCAAGCGCCGCATGCCGCTTTGGCTCATCCGGTTGAGATCAAAGGAACTGCTCGCGGCCGTGCGTTCCTATGAAGATTTCCCCATCCTGCTCGAAACCTGGCGGACCTGCCTTGAAGACGAGTTCGAGCTCGATCGCGTGAAGGCCCTCCTCGATGAACTGCGGGAAGGAGCGATAAGGGTGAGCGAGACCGTGACCCGCGCCGCCTCGCCCTTCGCCGGAAACCTCGTATGGAAGCAGACGAACAAATATATGTATGATGACGACACGCCGCTCCTTGCCAGGGAATCGGCCCTCCGTCCGGACCTCATCAAGGAACTGCTGTTTTCTTCGCACCTCCGTCCGAAAATTCCATCAGTGGTGATACGGGGCCTGGATGAAAAGCTCAAACGGATTGCAGCGGGGTACACGCCCGGATCGGCCCTGGAGCTTCTGGACTGGGTCAAGGAACGGCTCCTGATCCCGGAACCAGAATGGAAGGAGCTTGCCGCCGCGATTAGGAGGGACCACAAGCAGGACCCGGGAGAATGGCTCCAACAGGATATGAAGAAGCTCATGTGGCTATCCTGGCCCGGCGTCAGGCGCCCGCTGCTTGGCGCTCTCGAAACCGTGCCGAAGATTCTGGTCGCCTTCCGGCTGCTTCCGGATATTATTGCGGTTCAGCCGGTGACGGATGAAGAAAAAGAGGGAACTGCGAGACGGCGGATGCTGTCATTCATACACAATGCCCCCGATGCCGTCCGGGCGCCGGAGGAGTATGATCTTGCGAATTTCCTGTCGGAATGGCTTTCTTACTACGGCCCTCTGGAAAAAGAAAGCCTTTCCGCCATGCTGGGGATCACCACCGAGCGGCTCGATGAAGCGATCGAACCGCTCATCGAATCGCAGGACGTGATTCTGGACCGCTTCGGTGAAGAGAGCGCAGGGCTTGAAATCTGCGACAGCGAAAATCTCGGGATGCTGCTGCGCATGGCGCGGCGCTATCGCACGCCGTCGTTCCAGGCGTTTCCGCAGGAGCAGCTTGCGCTCTTTCTGGCCCTGTTTCAGGGCGTCACTCCTCAGGGAGAATCCATGGACGACCTTCAGAACCGGTTGGAGCAGCTCTTCGGCTGGCCCGCGCCCGCGGGGGCATGGGAGGAGTATATCCTTCCTGCCCGGATGCGGCCCTACCGGGGCGAATGGCTCGACAGCCTCATGGGCCGGAGCGACCTTCTCTGGTTCGGCTGCGGGAAAGAGCGCATCAGTCTTGCCTTCGGTCAGGACGTTGAGCTTTTCCGCCAGAACGCTTTCCTTGAACATCCGGAAGAAGCCGCTGAGCTCGACCACCTGATCCCGGACCGGAGGGGCAGGTACAGTTTTTTCGAGATCACGGATTTTTCCCGTCTGGACAGCGTCCACGCGGCCGAACTGCTCTGGAAAGAGGCATGGAAAGGACACGTGACGAGCGACACGTTCCGGACGGTGAGAAAGGGCGCCATGACCGGATTCACGGCGGAGACCTTTTCCGGCGAGGCCCGGCTCCCGTCGCGCAGGTCCGGATTCAACCGGTGGAAAGTCTCCCGGCCGCTCGAAGGCCACTGGCAGAGGATCGACGCGGCGCCGCGGGAGCGGGACGTCCTTGAAGAAGGGGAGTTGGTGAAAGAACGGATCCGGCAGCTCTTGAAGCGCTGCGGCATCCTCTTCCGCGAGCTTCTCGTAAACGAGCTCCCGTCCCTTC
>DASWAB010000209.1:0-9070 GCA_036391375.1 Nitrospirota bacterium | reverse complement strand
GAAGAGGCCCTCCAATCCCTCAGCAAGGGTATAGCCTACGGGGTTCGTGAACTGGTTCTTCTGCTTCTTTAAAAAACTTGCCGTATCATCCGCATAGGTGTCGGCGACTGCGTCGAACCACCGCTTCAGGATGGCAGATTTTTTTTCCGTGAGATGATTTTTCAGATTTGTATCCATAACGCTGTCATGCCTCTGAAGCCCGCAACGCCGCCCAGGCGGCTTCACCCCTTAAAAGAACAGCAGGTGCTGCACCGATTCCATTTCCTTCTGGATGTCTGCATAGGAGACGAATTTCGTCTTGAGTTCGGCGCCCATGTCCTCGGCGTCCTGGATCATCTGGTCCTCTTTGAGGCCGAGCCGCTCCATGTCTTCCTTGCAGACCCAGACCGGCATGTCGATCAGCAGGCTGTTTTTGATGTGGCTCTCGGTGCTGGTCACGCCGTACAGCTTCATCGCAGGCTGGTCCTTGACTGCGTTCAAAACGCCGTCGCCGACGAATACGACGGTCGGGACCACGGAATCGCCATCATCCATATAGATCTCGGCGGTCTGGCTCGCAATCGCGTGCGTGAGCGCCAGCCGGGGGTTTTCACTCTTGTACGGCGGTCTCTGAACCATGAACAATAATTTTACGGCGCCCATTTACTCACCTCCGATGTGAAGTAGTCTGTCGGTCTTGACGGTCTTCGCCAGGTACCAGTCCATGCTGGCGCGCTTCACCCCTTCATGGGTGTCTTCCTTGTGGTAGCCCCTCGCCTCGGCGCAGGCCTCGCACACGGTGGTCTCCATGCCTTTTCCGATGAGTTCCAGCATCTTCTTCTGATTATGCGAATAATCCTTGAACGCCTTCTGTCCCTTCTTCGCCATCATCACGGCGTTGCCGGACAGCCACATATTCACTTTGTGCCCCTTGGCAATGGCGGCCTCCGCAAGCTTGAATGAAAAATCAAGCGACATCGAGCCGACCAGAGACGGAAACACTCCCAATGTTAATTCCGCCATGCTATCCTCCTTTGGTTGATGCGAGCGCGAAATCCGGGTATCGTAATCATAAAAGAATCCGGAATTCGAGCACTCCAAGCATTTGAATGTGAGATTTTTGACAGTGCTGCGAAATTCGTATTACGCAGCAAGAACTTGCCTTAAAGCCACGCCGTCTTCTCGTAGTCGTTCATAATGAGATCGACGATATCGCTGTACCCGATGATCTTTACCTTGGGATTGACCTTCGCGTCGGTGTACCCCCGGATCTCAAGATCGTCCCTCAGAACGTAGAAGTTTGCCCCGGCCTTTGACAGGACCGGCGAGTCCTTGCCGTTTTCCTTGACAACGGCGTGATAGATGCCGTTGCCGACAAGCACCACCCCCATCTTATCGGCCTTTAATCTCTCAAAGCTGTCCTCGGTTCTTCTCCAGTCGCTCAGAAACACCGCTAATTTCATAGTATTCACCTCCTGGCAGCATCGTGATTATAAAAAAACAGGGGATTAGTTATGCAACTATCCCCTTACTTGTTGATATTCTGTCGGCGCATTACCAGACGATTCCAACGCTGGCAATACGCCTGCGGATAATCCCCGGAGCAAGCAAGACAGTTTATGCATTCCAACCTATTTGCGGGCCCTGCCTTACCGTCTCCGGCCTGAGAAAGAATTGCGGCCAGCCCCAGCAGCACTTGCCGCCGCCCTTCTGGTTGACGTGCGTCTCGTGCGGGACGCCGCGTTTATTCACCGGGAAAACGCACATCATCATTCCCCGGGTTGACGCGCCGTTCTCTCTGCTCCTGCAAAAAAACTTGCGGAGCTTCGCATCAACGGAGAGAGATGAATCCCCCTCAGCGGGGCATCGAAGACATACCCGCCACTGCTTCATCAGCCGGCGTCTGCGCCCCCCCGCGTTCCAGAAAGTGCGGAGGTTCGACGCCGCAGTCGCTATACGCAGCCGGTCGGTTTGGGAAGGCCGGCGATTTTGCATGCCTGTTTCGCGGGACCGCCCGGATAGAGCTCATAGAGATACTTGGTGTTGCCCTTGTCCGGACCGAGCTTCTTGCCGATCTCCTTGACGAGGATCTTGATCATGGGCGCGATCTGATACTGCTTGTAGTAGTCGCGGAGAAAATTCACGACTTCCCAATGCTGATCGGACATGTCGATGCCTTCGACCTGCGCAAAATAGTTTGCGACATCCATGTTCCAGTCGTCCAGGTTGGCCAGGAATCCGTCTTCATCCACTTCTATTGTCTTGCCCTTCACTTCAATCGTTGCCATTGTGCACTTCCCCTTTCATTTAATAAATGTGTTGATGGATTCGGACGCTGCTTCAGCGCCCCGTGTTCTATCGCTTCTTGACCCGCTACTCAAAAACGGTTGCCCCTGCGAGCCGAGCCGTTTATTTCTTTTTTACCCTGACAACAAACAGCCTTCCATACCGGTCTCCAAATCCCGTGGGAACTCCGGTCGACCGATGTGTTCTCCAATCATAGCTGAGGATTATGTCTTCGTAGTCCTCCCCGGCGACCAAGTCCTCGAAATTCTTGGACAGCTCTTGCGCGGCAAGATTGAGTGCTTGCATCATCACCTCGCCCACGTTCTTGCCTGTGGGATCGACAAGGTAAAAAGCGCCGCACCCGCACCGTCCGCCGAGGGCGTCCTCCAGCGAGTTTATCTTAATCGTGGTAGGCCGCGCCAGTTTGCTCCGGCAAAACGGGCAGACCGGATCGAGACCTTCCCTCGCCCCTGTCCTCAAAATATAAACCGCCTTCTACGCCGCCCGTCTGCTCTGCCGGTATGCCTCGGCTTTTGTGACCATGGCAGCAGCCCACTCCGGCGTACCGAGCGCATGGAGATGGGTGTACGCCGCAAGGACATTTTTGTATACGATGCCGTCTCCCTTGCCGTCCATCCCGTAACCGCGCATCACATGATACGCCATCGGCTGCGATTCGTCAATATTCACCGGCCGGGAATAGTGAAATTCGTGGCCTCGTACGGTAACGCCGTTGCCGAGGAACAGGCCTCCCGGAGCGGTTGTGAGAACGACATAACCGTGCGCCTGCGGCTTTTTTTCGAGAACAAAATCGAGCGGCAGCACGGCCGCCATGGGGTATCTCTCTTCCCCGACGGTAAGGCTTCTGCCGAGATAAATGAGACCGCCGCATTCAGCGTAAATCGGCAACCCTTCCTCGGCTGCGGCTCTTATCGACCTGCAGAAGCTTTCGTTGGCCGCCAGTTCCGCAGCCTGCGTCTCAGGAAATCCCCCCCCGATGTAAAGCGCGTCCACCGGAGGCAGCGCCGTGTCATGGAGAGCGTCGATTTCCGTGAGGGACGCCCCCTCTTCCTCGAGCGCTTCCAGATTATCAGGATAATAAAACTGGAAAGCGATATCCCTGATAACTCCGATCACCGCCCGCTTTTCTTCTCCCGGATTCCGCCGCGGAACGGGTGCCGGGGCCGCAAGCTCCGACGCGTCGCGCGCAATGCTCCACAACGCATCGAGATCGAGATATTTTTCCGCCACGGCAACGGCCGCGCTGATCGCTTTCCCTACTTCAGGATGCTCATGATAGGGCGTCAGCCCCATATGCCGTTCGGGAAAATCCCCCTTCTTCTGCCGGGGGACCGCTCCCACAACGGGAATTCCACTGCTCTGTTCGATTGCTTTTCTGATTACCGACTCGTGTCTGCCCGGTGATACATTGTTCAGAATGATCCCCCTCACCTCGACTTCGGGGTCATATGCCCGGCATCCCATGACCACGGCCCCGACCGTACTCGAGGCCTTCGTGCAATCGACGATGAGGACGACAGGAGACCGGAGTAACTTCGCCAGTCGCGCCGTGCTGTAGCTCCCCGAGGCGTCAACGCCGTCAAAAAGGCCCCGGTTGCCTTCGATCAACGCCGCATCGGCGTCGGCGGTGTGCTGATGAAACGAGCGGAGGATGTTCTCCTGTTCCATCATGAAGAGATCGAGGTTGTAACACGGCCTGCCTGCCGCTCTGCCCAGCCAGCCGGCGTCAATGAAGTCGGGTCCCTTCTTGAATACCGCGACCCGTCTGCCTTTCTTCTGCCATGCGGCGAGGACGCCGAGCGTAAGGGTCGTTTTCCCCAGGCCGCCTCGAGTGGCTGAAATTACCAGCCTCGGGACATCCGGCATTACGGATTTGCCGAACCTTCCTTATGAGGAATTTCGATGAAGCTGCCGCCGAAGTAAGAGTAGACCAGTTTCCCGCCGTCAACAAGCTCACGAAGTGCCGCCTTGAACTCTTCTTCCGTAGCGCCTTCCGCGACCATGGCTTTCTTCAGGTCGCCGGATTTCATCTTCTTTTTCCCCATGTTCTTTTCAACAAGGTCGTAAATTTTTTTCTGCAATTCCGCCGCGTCCATGTTCGTTCCCCTCTCCGGTAAGTTGTTTACATCATGTAAACCGGCCCCGGATTCACGTGCGTCCGGGGCCGGAAAATGTCATACCGCTTGTGTCGCTATTCCCACTTGAATGTCGGGGTCATCCGGAACGACTCGCGCGCAAAGGTGAAGTCGTCGATATGCTGATAGGTGAACGGCAGGCCAGTCAGCTTGAAAAAGCGCTCCCAGCCGATCCGCTCGATCCACTCGCCGTACCGCTCATGCTTTTTTGCATCCTTCGCATACACCTCGATGAGGTGCTTCACGGCCTTGACGGTTTCAGGCCAGCGCGGCGGGTTGTTCGGAAGGAACGGGATCGCCAGTCTTGACATGCGGGCCGGGCCGCGGGCGTTCGACACCTTGCCGCCCACGTAGATGGAGATGCCGTCGCCCTGCGCATCCGCGAGCGGGAGCGAGGGGCACATCGTATAGCAGTTGCCGCAGTACATGCAGCGGTCTTCCTTGATCTTCACCGACTTCGTGGCCGGGTTCGGGCTGATGGCGCCGGTCGGGCACGACGCAATCGTCGTCGGGATTTCGCACTGGTTCCCAAGCGTCGCCTCGTTCACCTTCGGAGGCTTGCGGTGAATGCCGAGGATGGCGATGTCGGAGCAGTGCACCGCGCCGCACATGTTCAGGCAGCATGCCAGGGCTATCCTGACGCGGGCCGGCAGGGTCTTGGTGGAGAAGTATTCATGCAATTCGTCCATGACCGCCTTCACCACGCCGGAGGCGTCCGTTGCGGGCGTGTGGCAGTGGATCCAGCCCTGCGTGTGCACCACGTTGCTGATGCCGTAGCCGATGCCGCCGACCAGATGGCCGCGCTTCTTGAGTTCGGCCTGGAGCGCGTCGACCTGCCCCTTCTCGGGGAAGAACTCGACGTTGTGGCGGGTCGTCCAGCGCAGGTGGCCGCCGCTGAACTTCTCGGCGAGGTCGCACATCTCGCGGATGAAATCCGTGCTCACGAGGCGGGGCGAAGCGATGCGAACGGTGTACAGCTCGTCGCCGGTCTCGGAGACGTGCTTCATCGTGCCTTTGTTGATTACTTCATGATATTTCCATTTCCCGTAGTTCTTTGCGATCACGGGAGGCAGGAATTTATGATAATCCGGTGAACCAAGGTCCGTTATTCTCTTCGGTTTGTCAGCCATTATAGGTATTCCTCCTTGGGATTAGTCGCGTTCGCGCAATATTACTTCACATCACTGGGTGCCCAGAACACATAGGGGTTCGACCTCGGTGCTTTGACCATCTGCGGCACCGGCGGAAGTCCGACGGCCTCGAGGAAATGTCTGTGGCCCATGCGATCGACCAGTTCGCCGATACGTTCACGGTTCTTGCCGTTGTCATCCCACCATTCCCACATCTTGCGGATGAGGGCTTCCAGATTATCATAGGGGGCTTCGAGTTTCATAAAGGGGACCATGACCCAGCTCATGAGAGCGCCGGTCACGATCGGGGCCTTGCCGCCCAGCATGATCGTCGCGCCCTTCTCCTTGCCGGGGCGCAGGGCTTTCGGCATCCGGTTGATGCAATGCATGCAGCGGTTGCAGTCCTTGTCGTTGATCTTGAGCGCGCTGCCGTCCCAGTTCATGCACTTGGTGGGGCACATGCCGGTGACTTCGGCATTGATGTCCATGCTCTTCGAATAATTCTTCACCTCGGCCTGGTCGATCCGGATGTTGTCCTTCCAGGTCCCGATGATGGACATGTCCGCGCGGGCAACGGCCGCGGTGCAGTCATTGGCGCAGCCGGAAACCTTGATCTTGAACTTGTAGGGGAAAGCGGGACGATGGAGCTCGTCCTGGAACTTGTGGGTCATCGTGTGGCAGATCGACATGGTGTCGATGTTCGAGAATTCGCAGCGGGCCATGCCCACGCAGGCGCTCGGGGTGCGGAGGCAGGATCCGGAGCCGCCGAGGTCCCAGCCCTTCGCGGTGATCTCAGCGAAGATCGGCTCAAGCTTGTCGGTCTGGGTGCCGAGCCACACCATGTCGCCGGTCGATCCATGCATGTTCGTCATGCCGCTGCCGTACTTGTCCCAGATGTCGCACAGCTCTTTCAATGCCTTGGATGTATAGAAGAATGCGGACGGTGGGTTGATGCGCACCGTGTGGAAGTGGGCCACGCCGGGGAATTCTTCGGGAAGGTCGCAGTAACGGCCGATAACGCCGCCGCCGTAACCGAGGACGCCCACGATACCGCCGTGCTTCCAGTGAGTAACCTTGTCCCTATATGATCTCTCAAGGATGCCGAGCAGATCTTTCCCCGTGTTACTCTTCGCCGCGGCCTTCTTGATCTCTTTTACGAAACTCGGCCATGCGCCTTTTTCCAGGTCGTCAAGCATCGGTGTCTTGCCATCTTTGCTCATCTTAGGAAATCCTCCTTAATAAAATTATTTCAGTGAACTGAGTGATCGGTGCAGGTGATTTGAAAGCTAACGTGGTCTCCGGAGTCCGCAATCTTCCGGGAACAACGGACTACGAGATGGTCAGTTTGTGGTATACGATCCCCCTTTCTCTACAAAATAAAAAAGGTATAATCAAAATACACAGTTATGATAACTGAAGAGGGCAGGTCCGAAAACGTTTTCTCGCTTGTCGCCGTTCTGTTCTATTGATGAGACAGGAGATTGTATGTATACTTCCCATTTTAGTCAAATAAAAAAAACTAATTGAACCATAACCGTCCATAATTATCATAACTAATAATGTCGATAACTGACGATGTAAGACTATTTGCCGATGTCAATATTCAAAAATACAAATACTTATGTGTTCTATAAGGCATTAGAGTGAGCAAATAATTGCAAAATAGCTGCCAACTTATGGGAATAAGTTCAGATTTTAAACAAATTAATAATCAAAATGTTAGGAAAAATTTTTATATCGGGTATTTTCTACGTTATGGTGCAAAAACCATATAAAAAAACATACTCGTCAATAATCAGTTTATTTTACAACAAAAAAGTATCAATATCATTTTTTGGTTGTTTTACCAAAATACTAAAGGGCCACATACACGCTGCTTGCATTCCTGCTTGTTTTATATTATAGTTTCCTATGCATAACAAAATAAAGACAGCCCAGGAACTGCAACCCCTCCTCGGCATCCTCCGCGCTGCCGGTAAAAAAATCGTGTTTACAAACGGCTGTTTCGATATTATCCATACCGGCCACACGCGCTACCTGTCCAGGGCAAAAACATTCGGCGACGTCCTCGTTGTCGCCGTCAACAGCGACGAATCCGTGCGCTCGATCAAGGGAGAAAAAAGGCCGGTCAACGGCGAAGCGGATCGCATGGAGGTCCTTGCCGCGCTCGAATCCGTGGACTTCGTGGTCCTCTTCAATGAACCGGACCCTCACCGGATCATCTCGGAGCTTCAGCCTGACGTGCTTGTCAAGGGCGGCGATTGGCCGGTCGAGAAGATCATCGGCCGCGAGGTCGTCGAGGCGCGCGGCGGCAAGGTGATCAGCGCGGGATACATCGAAGGCGCGTCCACCACGGGGATCATCGGGAAGATCCTCAAACAATGCCGGTAACAGTACCTGTTGACAGCACAGAATGAGATTCTGCAATAATATAATGAAATGACAGGAGGCGTGAATTATGAAAAAATCGCTCGGCGCCAAAACGCTCGCTCAGCCAGCGCCGGTCTGGCTGGTGGGAAGCTACGACAGCAGGGGCAAACCGAACATCATGACCATTGCCTGGGGCGGAATCTGCTGCTCCCAGCCGCCCTGCGTCACGGTCTCCCTGCGCAAGGCGACGTATACGTATGAATGCATCAGAGAGCGCAAGGCGTATACCGTCAATATCCCGTCGGCTGCGTTTGTGAAAGAAGTGGATTATGCAGGCACGGTCTCGGGAAGGACCGTTGACAAGTTCGCAATGACGAACCTGACGCCGGTCAGGAGCGAACTGGTGGATGCGCCCTTTATAAAGGAATTTCCCGTCGTGATCGAGTGCCGGCTGCTCCAGACGGTTGAAATCGGACTCCACACACAATTCATCGGCGAGATCGCGGACATCAAGGCCGAAGAATCGGCGCTCGCTGAAAACGGGATGGCGGACATCCTGAAGGTCAACCCGCTCATTTTTGATACAGGCCAGGGCGCCTACTTCGGGATCGGCGGCCGCATCGGCAAGGCATTCTCGATCGGCAAAAAATCATAGGATGTCTACGAGGGGCAGAATTCATGCCAAAAGTGCTGATCCATCGCGCGACGTATGAAAATGTCCGTCTCGCTGTAGACCGGGCGTTCGAACTCTTTCCGCTCCCGATCCAGGGGAAGAAAGTCATGGTAAAACCGAACGTGCTTCGGAGCTCGATTGCAGGGGAAGGTATCGTCACCAACCCCGCTGTTCTTAGCGCCGTTGTAGAAAAGGTGGAGACAATGGGCCCTGCCTCGCTCATTGTGGGCGACAACCCGGGCCTGGTCAGCTACGGCGCAAACGAGGAGAGCTTCACGAAAACGGGCCTGATGGAAGCCGCCAAAGGCCGCTACCAGAACATCGGGAACGAGTCCGAGAAGGTTGCCTTCAACGCCGAGTTCATGCCGACCGTGAGCGTGTCCAGGGCCGTCCTGGACGCGGACATCGTCATCAGCCTGCCGAAGTTCAAGACCCATGGACTGACCGTGCTCACCGGCGCAATCAAGAACAGCTAC